>NZ_JBHUYG010000016.1:0-52534 GCF_042668795.1 Pedococcus sp. NPDC057267
GCACTTCTGAAGTGCCGTTTCATGCCAGCAACTGCCGTTTTGCGGGGACGACGGGCAGGTGCGCGGGTATGCCGGGGGCGCGGGGATGCCGGGCAGCCGGCGGTTTGGAGCGGGTGGGCGCGGGCGGTCAGGCGGCCTCGGACTCGCTGAGGAAGAGGGCGAAGATCGCTGGCTGGGCCTGGATCAGCTCGAGCCGGCCGCCGTTGGACTCGGCGAGGTCGCGGGCGAGGGCGAGGCCGAGCCCGGTGCCCGTGGTGGTGACCGACCGCTCGAAGATGTGCGGTGCGATCGTCGAGGGCACGCCCTCGCCCTGGTCGCTGACCTCGACCACGACCGACGGCCCGCTGCGCCGGGCGTGGACGTCGACCGTCCCGCGGCCGTGCGCCAGCGCGTTCTCGAGCAGGGTCGACAGCACCTGGGACAGGTCCACCGGCTTGGCCTGGACCACGAGGCCGCGCTCGCCGTGGACGTGCACGCTGCGGCGGGCCTGCTCGAAGGCCGGCTGCCACTCCCGCTGAAGGGCGGCGATGACCGAGTCGAGCGAGACCTTCGCCTTGGGCTCGTCGCCGCCGCGCCGGGTGCGCGCCATGAGGTCGTCGACGACCCGGGTGAGGCGCTCGACCTGCGCGATGGCGATCGTGGCCTCCTCCTGCACGACGTCCAGGTCGTCGGTCACGGAGATCTCCTCCAGCCGCATGAGCAGCGCCGTGAGCGGCGTGCGCAGCTGGTGCGAGGCGTCGGCGGCGAAGTCGCGCTCGGACGCCAACGACTTGGTCAGCCGCTGGGCGCTGCGGGACAGCACCTCGGACACCTGGTCCAGCTCGGCGATGCCGGAGTGCAGCGGCTGGATGCGGGACTCACCCGCACCGAGCCGCTCGGCCCGGTCGGCGAGCGCCCGCATGGGCTGTGACATCTTGTGCGCCTGCCGGATGGCCACGAAGACCCCGGCCGCGAGCGCGAGGGCGGCCAGGGCGACCACGACGCCGACGAGGCGCATCGACGTCTCGGGTGGTGTGCCCGCCGCCAGCCAGCGGCCGACGACCCCCCGCCCGTCGCCGACGCTCGCGTTCCAGATCGCGAACCCGACCGGTGCCATCGTGATGACGATGGCGAGGCCGACCGCGAGCACCGTCGACCGGATCAGCTGCTGACGCATCGGGGCGGGTCAGACGTCGTCGCGCTCGAACCTGAACCCGACACCGCGGACGGTGGCGATGTAGCGCGGCTGCGCGGCGTCGTCACCGAGCTTGCGGCGCAGGACGGAGATGTGCATGTCGAGGGTCTTGGTCGACCCGAACCACGCCGTCTCCCAGATCTCCCGCATGAGCTGCTCGCGCGAGACGACCTTGCCCTGCTCGCGCACGAGCACCCGCAGCAGGTCGAACTCCTTGGCGGTGAGCTGCAGCTCCTCGTCCTTGAACCACGCGCGCCGGCCCTCGGGGTCGATCCGCACCAGCTCGTGCGCCGCCGGGGCGTCGGAGGGGTTGCGGCGCATGAGCGCCCGGACACGGGCGAGCAGCTCGGCCAGCCGGAACGGCTTGGTCACGTAGTCGTCCGCGCCGGCGTCGAGGCCCACCACGGTGTCCACCTCGTCGGCCCGGGCGGTGAGGATGAGGACGGGCACGGTGCGACCCTCGGCGCGGATCCGGCGGCACACCTCCAGGCCGTCGACGTACGGGAGGCCGAGGTCGAGAACGACCAGGTCGGGGTTCTCCGCGGAGGCCTCGAGCGCTGCCCGTCCGTCGGCGCGCACGTCGACGTCGTAGCCCTCCCGGCGCAGCGCGCGGGCGAGCGGCTCGGAGATGGCGGGGTCGTCCTCAGCGAGGAGCACTCGGGTCATGGGGGGAATCGTAGGCAAAGCGACGCGTCTTCAGCGACCGGGCCACTGTGGTCGGCGTTTCTCGTTGAACGCAGCCACTCCCTCGGCCCGGTCCGCGGAGAACGCCGTGGCCGCCCACATCTCGTCCTCGATCCTCAGCCCGGCGTCCAGGTCGGTGTCGAAGCCCCGGCGCATGGCCGCCTTGGCGTTGCGGACTCCGACCGGGGAGTTGCCCGCGACCACCGTGGCCAGCTCGAGCGCCCGCTCCCGCGCGGTCCCGGCCGGCACGACCTCGTCGACGGCGCCGAGCGCGTGGGCCTCCTGCGCCGTGAACCGCTGGGCGGTGAAGACCATCCGGGCGGCGCGGCTCCAGCCGACCCGCCGGGTGAGGAGCTGGGTGCCCCCGCCGCCGGGGATGACGCCGACCGACACCTCGGGCAGCCCGACGACCGCGCCCTCGCCGCACACCACCACGTCGCAGGACAGCGCGATCTCGAAGCCGCCGCCGAGGGCGAACCCGTCCACCGCTGCCACCACCGGGACGGGCAGGTCGAGGACCCCCCGGTATGCCGCCTGGGCCAGCGGGCGCTGGGCCCGCAGCTGCTCGTCGGTGAAGGAGTTGCGCTCCTTGAGGTCGGCACCGACGCAGAACGCCCTGGGGTGGGTGGAGCTGACGACGACGGCCCGCACGGTGGGGTCGCCCGCGACCTCGCGGGTCGCGCGGCCGAGCGCGTGCGCCATCTCGGTGGAGACGGCGTTCATCGCCTCGGGCCGGTCGAGCACGAGCTCGGCGACGTGCCCACCCTCCCCGTGCCGCTCGATCCGGACCAGGTCGGTCGTCATGAGGTCGTTCCTCTCGTCGTCGGGTTCCACGTCGTCGCCGCGAGCCCGGCCCCGTCCTCGTCCACCGGTTCCGCGCCCTGACCGTCTCCCGGGCCGGTCGGCAGCGAGGCGAGTCCCACCGGCGCACCGACCAGGTCGAGGTCGGCCAGGACCGACGACCGTCCGCCGGCGGAGCGGCGCAGGGCGCTCGGCGTGACCTGGCCGATGCCGCGCAGGGTGCGGCGTCGCTGCGGGGTGGTCTGGAAGCCGGACAGGCTGGCGAGGGCGGTCGCGAGCGCGTCGTCGACGAGCACGCCACCACCCGGCGCGACGCTCGTGAGCCGGCTGGCCCGGTTGACCGTCGTCCCGAAGACGTCGCCGAGGCGGGACAGCACCGGCCCGAACGCCATGCCGACGCGCACGTCGGGCAGCAGCTCGTCCTCACCCATGAGGTCGACGAGGTCGAGTGCGATGGCGGCCGCGGGCGAGGGCTCGATGTGCACGAACAGCACCTCGTCGCCCACCGTCTTGATAACCCGCCCCCCGTGGGCCGTCACGACGTCGGTGGCCAGGGCCTCGAACCGCTGCACCATGACGGCGAGCTGCCGCTCGGTCATCCGGCGCACCAGCGAGGTGAAGTTGACGAGGTCGGCGAAGCCCACGACCCGCACGACGCCCTCGGAGGAGGACTGCGGGTCGGCGTCGGCGAGCATGCGCGAGATCGCCGCGGTGAGGTGGCGGCGCCACGCGTAGACGAGCAGCGGCTCGAGCTCGTCGGCCATGTCGGCGAGCTTGAGGGCGGAGGCGCGGGCGGCCGCCAGGTCCGGGACCGCGCGGGCATCGGCCTCGTCCAGGGCGGCCTCGGTGTCCGGGGCGGCCAGGGCCTCGGCCATGAGCTGGGTCTGCCAGACCGCCAGCCGGTCTGCGGTGCGCGCGAAGGCCCGGGTCATCGCCAGCGCGGTCGCCTCGTCGAGCTCCTGGTCGCGCACGAGCCGGGCGACGGCCTTGAGCGCCATGAGGTCCGCCTCGGTGAACATGGCGTCCTCGTCCTCGACGATCGGGAACCCGAGGGCGTGCCAGAACTTGCGGGCCGACAACAGCGACACCTCGGCCCCGCGGCTGACGTCCCGGCGCCCCATCGTCGCCGGTCGGCCCAGCAGGCGCGCCTCGAGGTCGTCGGGGCTCAGCCCCGCCAGGTCCTCGGGCCGCACGATGCGGTGTCGACCGGCGTCCGTCACGCCGCCACCCTAGCCAGCAGCGGACCGCACGTGGACCACGTCACCCGCCGCCACGGCATACTCCCCCGACGCGCCGGTCACCACGAGGCGCCCGTCGTCGTCCACACCGACCGCGCGCACGCGCCGGACGTCGCCCCCGGTGACGTGCAGGTCCACCTCGCGCCCGATCGTGACGCAGGCCCTCCGGTATGCCGTGTGGACCTCGGCGCGTCCCTGCGGGCCCGAGGAGAGCAGGGCGTGCCAGTGGGCCAGCCGTTCGAGCACGGCCACCACGAGGTCCTCGCGCCGCACGTCTGCGGCACCGGCGAGCCGCAGGGACGTCGCGGTGTCGACGGGCAGCTCCTCGCGCGACTGGTCGACGTTGATCCCCAGGCCCACCACGACACCGCCGGGCTGCAGCTCGCAGAGGATGCCGCAGACCTTGCGCTCGTCGTCGGCCGGCAGGAGCACGTCGTTGGGCCACTTGAGGTCCGCCTGCAGGCCGGTCACCTCGGCGACGGCGTCACGGACGGCGAGGCCGGTGACCAGCGGCATCCACCCGCGGCCCGCGTCCGGGGCGGGCAGCAGGACCGACATGGTCACCGAGGTCGAGGCCGGCGTCTCCCACGTGCGGCCGAGGCGCCCTCGGCCGGCCTGCTGGTGGTCGGTCACCACGACGTGGAACGGGCGGGCGAGCCGCGCCGCCTCGGCGTTGGTGGAGCCGAGCGTGGGGTGGACGTCGACGCCGGTCCACGGCGTCCCCGACGTGACCAACGCCTCGTGCAATGCCTCACTGTCGAGCGGTCCGCGCATGGCTCCAAGGCTAGGCTCGCCGCCATGGCCTCGACCACCGATCCCCTCGACAGCTTCACCACGACGGGCGGCACGGACGTCCCGGACGACATCGACGTCCACACCACAGCGGGCAAGCTCAAGGACCTCAGGCGCAGGGTCGCCGAGGTCGCCCACGCCGGTTCCGAGCGGGCCGTCGAGAAGCAGCACGCGCGCGGCAAGAAGACGGCACGCGAGCGGCTCGAGATGCTGCTCGACGAGGGCTCGTTCGTCGAGATGGACAAGTACGCGCGGCACCGCTCGACGGCGTTCGGCCAAGACCAGAACCGCCCCTACGGCGACGGGGTCGTCACGGGCTACGGCACGGTCGACGGGCGCACCGTCGCGGTCTTCGCGCAGGACTTCACCGTCTTCGGCGGGTCCCTCGGCGAGGTGTTCGGCGAGAAGATCTGCAAGGTCATGGACTTCGCCATGAAGGTCGGCTGCCCCGTCATCGGGCTCAACGACTCCGGCGGCGCCCGCATCCAGGAGGGCGTGGTCTCGCTCGGGCTCTACGGCGAGATCTTCCGTCGTAACGTGCACGCGTCCGGCGTCATCCCGCAGATCTCGCTCATCATGGGCCCGTGCGCCGGCGGTGCCGTCTACTCACCCGCGGTCACCGACTTCACCGTGATGGTCGACCAGACCTCGCACATGTTCATCACCGGCCCCGAGGTCATCAAGACGGTCACCGGCGAGGACGTGTCCTTCGAGGAGCTCGGCGGCGCGAAGGCGCACAACACCAGGTCCGGCGTCGCCCACTACATGGGCAGCGACGAGCAGGACGCCATCGACTACGTCAAGGCGCTCATCTCCTACCTGCCGAGCAACAACCTCGAGGACCCGCCCGCGTTCGAGGAGGAGGCGGACCTCGAGGTCACCGACCACGACCGCGAGCTCGACACCCTCATCCCGGACAGCGCGAACCAGCCGTACGACATGAAGACGGTCATCGACCACGTGCTCGACGACGGCGAGTTCCTCGAGGTGCACCCGCTGTTCGCGCCCAACATCGTCTGCGGCTTCGGCAGGGTCGAGGGCCGCTCGGTCGGCGTCGTGGCCAACCAGCCGATGCAGTTCGCCGGCACGCTCGACATCGACGCCTCCGAGAAGGCCGCCCGGTTCGTGCGCACCTGCGACGCGTTCAACATCCCGGTGCTCACCTTCGTCGACGTGCCGGGCTTCCTGCCGGGCACCGACCAGGAGTGGGACGGCATCATCCGCCGCGGTGCCAAGCTCATCTACGCGTATGCCGAGGCCACCGTCCCGCTCGTCACCGTCATCACCCGCAAGGCGTACGGCGGCGCGTACGACGTCATGGGCTCCAAGCACCTCGGTGCCGACATCAACCTCGCCTGGCCCACCGCGCAGATCGCGGTCATGGGCGCGCAGGGCGCGGTCAACATCCTCTACCGGCGCCAGCTCGCGGCGGCGCAGGAGGCGGGCGAGAACGTCGACGACGTGCGCCAGCGGTTCATCACCGAGTACGAGGACACCCTCGCGAACCCGTACGTCGCAGCCGAGCGCGGCTACATCGACACGGTGATCACCCCGAGCAACACCCGGATGAACGTCACCAAGGCGCTGCGGGCGCTGCGCACCAAGCGCGAGACGCTGCCGCCCAAGAAGCACGGGAACATCCCGCTGTGAGCCGACAGCGAAGCGAGGACCCGAGCGAGGGACGAGCGAGGCCCGGAGCGAGCGCGGAGGCGAACGAGCAGGTCGTGGGCGACGAACCTGCCAACGGCCCCGAGAGGACGCCGCTGCGGCTCGTGCGCGGCGACGCGACCCCCGAGGAGGTCGCCGCGCTGCTCGCGGTGCTGTCCGCGGCCGCCGGGGCGGACGACCCTCCGCCGGCGCCACGGCCGGTGTCCCGGTGGGCCTCGCGGGAGCGCGCCGTGCGCCGGCCGCTGGCACCCGGGCAGGGTGCCTGGCGCGCCTCCGGCTGGCCCCGGTAGCCCAGCCGGGACCCCCCTGACGCACTAGTACCAACGACCCCGAGGCCGCATGGGCCGTTCGGCCCGGATCCGGCGTGCGGCTAGGTCCTGACGGGGGCCCGACCTACCGTGGAAGCCAGTCCCCGCCAGCCAGGGTGGGGCGGTCCGCCCGGTCGCCGAGCCCCGACACCCGTGCGGACGGCAAGACAAGTCTTGCCGAGAGTGTCGGGGACGGAGAACCCAGCAGGACGGGAGCGGTACGAGCGCTTCCTCGGGGTGAAGCCGCTGGCACGCAGCCAGGGCCGGGCAGTTCGGTAGCCCGAACCCGACAGGTCACTCTTCGCAGGCGGTCCGAAGATTGGCCCCTCCCCATGTCCCTTAACACGACGCTGCGCCGTGCCCTGCCCTCGTCCCGCTCGGCCTACCTCCTCGCCCTCCTCCTCGGCCTCGGGCTCGTCGCGAGCCCCGTCGCCACCCCGGAGGCCCACGCCGCGGTGTCCCTCGGCACCGTGTCGTCCGCGGCCCGCGTCGCCGCCGCCCAGGTCGGTGTGCCGTACCGGTACGGCGGCACGAGCCCGAGCACCGGGTTCGACTGCTCCGGCCTGACGCTCTACGCCTACGGCCGCGCCGGCAAGCGCCTGCCGCGGACGGCGCAGCAGCAGTACGCCGCGTCGACCCGGATCAGCGCCCGCAGCGCCCGCCCGGGGGACCTCGTGTTCTTCCACAACGGCGGCACGGTCTACCACGTCGCCGTCTACGCCGGCTCCGGCTGGATCTGGCACGCCCCCAAGCCGGGCAAGCGGGTCGCCAAGGTCCGCCTCTGGACCACCGCCGTCACCTACGGCCGCGTCCGCTGACGGGCGGCGTCGGTCAACCCGTCACGTCAGGCGTCGAGCTCGACCCCCGCGGGGGTGCGTCGCTCGACCATGTCGCGCAGCTCGGCCGCCTCGGCCTCCACGAGGCAGCCGGAGTCGAGCACCCGGCGCGCCGCGTCGAGGTCGCCCATGAACGCACGGAACGTCACCGGCACCGTGATGTCGTGGTCGGGTCGCGAGCGCACCACCACCGCGTCGCCGCTGCGGACCGTGCCCGGCGCGACGACGGAGAGGTATGCCCCGGTGCGGCCCCGCGCGGCGAACCGCTTGGCCCAGCCGCTCTCGCCCATCCGTGCCGTGAAGGTGGAGCACGGGATCCGCGGGCCGCACACCTCGAGCACGACCTCGTCGCCGACCTCCCACACCTCGCCGACGAGGGCGCCGTCCACGTCCAGCCCGGTGGTCGTGAGGTTCTCGCCGAACATCCCGCTGGGCAGGTCGCGGCCGAGCTCGGCGGCCCACCAGTCGAGCTCCTCTCGGGCGAAGGCGTAGACCGCTTGGGTGTCGCCACCGTGGTGCCGGGTGTCGCCGAGGAAGTCGCCGACCAGCCCGCTGCCGAGGCCGCCGTGCTTGGGCCCGGGCGCGCGCACCTCGACGGACTCGACCGGGACCTTGCCGATCCCGGTGGTGCCGACCTTCTTGGCGGTGTTGGGCTGCGGCGCCCCGACGTTGAGGGACAGGACTGAGGCGCTCATGGCGCCACCCTACGAGCCGCGGCAGCCGGAATCGCCCGGATATTGCCGATGCCTCCTCCCGGAACCCTGGGGTACGTTCGCCCCTTGTGACGACCGAGACGACTCCCCGCCCAGCAACCGACATCGACCGGATCGCCGACGAGTACCTCTCGGCCGTGGTGACCCTGAGCCCGATCACGGCGACGTACCTCGGCATCCCGGGCCACGAGGAGGAGCTCGACGACTTCTCCCCCGCGGGTCACGAGGCGCACTCGGAGCTGCGGCGGGAGACCCTGTCCCGGCTCGAGGCCGCGTCCCCCGTCGACGACATCGACCGCGTCACCCTGGCCGCCATGCGGGAGCGGCTGGGCCTCGCCGAGGAGACGCACGCTGCCGGGCTGGACGAGATGGCGCTCAACGTCATCGCCTCGCCCCTGCAGGAGGTCCGCGGCTGTTTCGACCTCATGGCCACCGCCACGGATGAGGACTGGGGCGTCATCAGCCGGCGCATGGAGAAGGTGCCCGCCGCGCTCCAGCAGTGGAAGCAGAGCCTGCTCTCCGCCGCGGAGAAGGGGAACGTCGCACCCCGCCGCCAGGTCGAGGCGTGCATCCAGCAGTGCGCCGACCTCACCGCGGGCGACGGCTACTTCGCGACCCTGGTGAAGGACGCGCGGCTCTCCGACGGCGAGGACGACGGCGAGCTCTCGGAGGGAACCCGCGCGGGCCTCGGCGAGGCGACACGGGCGGCGTCCGCGGCATACGGCGAGCTCGGGACCTGGCTGCGCGAGAACCTGCTCGACCGCGCCCCCGAGGCCGACGCGTGCGGGCGCGAGCGCTACCAGCTCCTGTCGCGGTCCTTCCTCGGCGCCACCGTCGACCTCGAGGAGACCTACCGCTGGGGCCAGGAGGAGGTCGCGCAGATCACCGCCCGGATGGAGGAGGTCGCCGAGCGGATCAGGCCCGGCGCCACCGTCAAGGAGGCGATCGCGGCCCTCGACGCCGACCCGGCATACCAGCTGCACGGCACCGACGCGCTCAAGGCGTGGATGCAGGAGCGCGCCGACGAGGTCATCGCGAACCTCGCCGGCACCCACTTCGACATCCCCGACCCGGTGCGCACGATCGAGTGCCTCATCGCCCCGACCCAGACCGGCGGCATCTACTACACCGGGCCGTCGGAGGACTTCTCCCGGCCGGGCCGCATGTGGTGGTCGGTGCCCAAGGGCGTCACCGAGTTCGGCACCTGGAAGGAGCTCACGACCGTCTACCACGAGGGCGTCCCGGGCCACCACCTCCAGGTCGCCCAGACGGTCTTCCGCTCCGAGCTGCTCAACTCCTGGCGGCGCATGGCCGCGTGGACCTCCGGCCACGGCGAGGGCTGGGCGCTGTATGCCGAGCGGCTCATGGACGAGCTCGGGTACATGGACGACCCCGGCAACCTCATGGGCCTGCTGGACAGCCAGTCGCTGCGCGCGGCGCGGGTCGTCATCGACATCGGCGTCCACTGCGGGTTCGAGGCGCCGCAGGAGGTCGGCGGCGGCGAGTGGACCTACGACAAGGCGTGGCAGTACCTCACGGCGCACGCCAACCAGGGCGAGGCGTGGCTGCGGTTCGAGCTCGACCGCTACCTCGGGTGGCCGGGCCAGGCGCCTTCGTACAAGATCGGCGAGCGGCTGTGGATGCAGCTGCGCGACCAGGTCCGCGAGCGCGAGGGCGAGTCGTTCTCGCTCAAGGACTTCCACCGCCGGGCGCTCGACATCGGCGGCGTCGGCCTCGACACGCTGCGGGAGGCCGTGCTCGGCGAGCTCGGCTGACGCCCCGGGGGCTGCCGGCTCCCGTGAGACGGGAGTCGGCGGGGCGCCCCGGCGGGTGCGAGGATTCCCCCCGTGGAATCAGCAACGGTGATCGTCGCCATCATCGCCACGGTCGTCGTCGTCGCGGGGCTCGCCCAGCGGTTCGGGTTCCTGGCCCCCCTGGCCCTGCTCGTCGTGGGGGTCGGCATCAGCTTCGTGCCGGTCATCCCCGAGCCGGCGCTGAGCTCCGAGCTCGTCCTCGTGGGCCTGCTGCCCCCGCTGCTGTACGCGGCCGCGATCCGCACCTCGCTCGTGGACTTCCGGGCGAACGCCAGCCCGATCCTGGCCCTGTCCGTGGGGCTGGTCCTGTTCACCGCGGTCGGCGTGGGGCTCGTCACGTGGTGGATGCTCGGTGTGCCGTTCGTGGTGGCCTTCGCCCTCGGCGCCGTCGTCGCCCCGCCGGACGCCGTGGCGGCGACCGCCGTCGCGCGGCGGATCGGCCTCCCCCGCCGGATCGTGACCATCCTCGAGGGCGAGTCGCTGCTCAACGACGCGACCGCGCTGGTGTCGCTGCGGACCGCGTCGGCGGCGATCATCGCCGCGGGGAGCGTGACCTTCGCGTCCACCGCCGTGGACTTCGGCCGGGCGGTCGTGCTCGGCATCGGCTTCGGGGCGCTCGTGGCCTTCGGGGTGGCGTTCGTGCGGCGCAAGGTCACCGACCCGGTGATCGACACCTCGATCTCGTTCATGGTGCCCTACGTCGCCTACCTGCCGGCCGAGCACTTCCACGGGTCCGGCGTGCTGGCCGTCGTGGTCGCCGGCCTCGTCCTGGGCCACAAGTCGCCCGTCGTGCAGAACGCGTCGTCGCGCCTCAGCGAGCGGATCAACTGGCGGACCATCCAGTTCATCCTCGAGAACGTCGTCTTCCTCATGCTCGGCATGCAGATGCGCCGGCTGGTCAAGGACGCCCTCGACTCGGGTGTGGGGCTCGGGCGGCTCATCGGCATCTGCACCCTCGTGGTCGTCACCGTCGTGGTCCTGCGGCCCGTCTACGTCTTCCCGTTCAAGTGGGTCGAGTCCAAGCTCAAGGGCGGGGGCCCGCAGTTCCGGGCGTCCAACAGCGCCGTCATCTCCTGGGCCGGGATGCGCGGCGTGGTGACCCTCGCGGCTGCGTTCGCGCTCCCCGAGCAGACGCCGGAGCGGCCGGTGCTGGTGCTCGCTGCCATGTCCGTCACCGTGGGCACCCTGCTGCTCCAGGGCCTCACGCTGCCCTGGCTGGCCCGACGCCTCGGGGTGCGCGGCCCGGACCCGCGCGAGGACGCGCTCCAGGAGGCCACCATCCTCCAGGCGTCCGTCGCCGCCGGCCTCAGGGCGCTCGAGGAGCACGACGAGGCGGACGAGGGCACCATCGAACAGCTCCGTCGTCGCGCCGAGAACCGGACCAACATCGTCTGGGAGCGGCTCGGGCAGGGCCGGGAGGACGGGAGCGAGACCCCCAGCGCGGCATACCGGCGCCTGCGCATGCACATGCTCAGCGCCGAGCGTGAGGAGCTGCTGAAGATCCGCGACGCGGGCAACGTCGACCAGGAGGTCCTCGTCCACGTGCTGGCCCAGCTCGACCTCGAGGAGTCCATGCTCGACCGGATCGAGGAGCGCACCGACGAGCTGCGCGAGGACCCGCTGCTGCCCCCTGAGCGGGCGGTCGACGAGTGCGAGCACCTCGCCGCCCACCACGACCGGTTCGTGCCGCCGCTCACGCCGCACGGCTGCCAGGAGTGCCTCGAGCTCGGCGACACGTGGGTGCACCTGCGGCTGTGCCTGGACTGCGGCCACGTCGGCTGCTGCGACTCCTCGAAGAACAAGCACGCGAACAAGCACTTCGAGGAGACCGGCCACCCGGTGATGCGCAGCTTCGAGCCGGGCGAGGCGTGGCGCTGGTGCTTCGTCGACGAGCAGGTCGGCTGAGCGGCCCGGCGGCACCGGCTAGGTTGTGCGCGTGACCCCGCACCTCGTCCTCGCCTCCGCCTCCCCCGCCCGCAAGAAGCTCCTCGTCGCCGCCGGCGTCGAGGCGAGCGTCGTCGTCAGCGAGGTCGACGAGGACGCGGCCGTGCGCGACGCCCGGCACATCCACGGCGACGAGCTGGGGGCCGAGGACGTCGCCCTGCTGCTCGCCCGCGCCAAGGCCGAGGACGTCGCCGCGCAGGTCGACGGCGCGCTCGTCCTGGGATGCGACTCGGTGCTGGAGCTCGACGGGGAGGTCCACGGCAAGCCCGCGTCGGCCGCAGAGGCCATCTCGCGCTGGTCGCGGATGAGCGGCCGCTCCGGCGTGCTGCACACCGGGCACTGGGTCGTCGACACCCGCGACGCGGACGAGGGCGGCACCGGCGCGACCCTCGGTGCGACGGCGGCCACCACCGTCCACTTCGCGCGCCTCGAGGCCGAGGAGGTCGAGGCGTACGTCGCCACCGGCGAGCCGCTGCGCGTGGCCGGCGCGTTCACCCTCGACGGGCTCGGCGCGCCGTACGTCGCCGGCATCGAGGGCGACCCGAGCAACGTCGTCGGGCTCTCGCTGCCCCTGCTGCGCGAGCTGCTCGCCGAGGTCGGCGTGCCGTGGCGCGAGCTGCGCGCCGCCGCCTTCCGGGGCGCCCAGGGCGAGCGCGGCGCCTGACCCGCCGCCGCGCCGCGGTCAGACCGGGGGGATGTCGCGGCGCTTGGTGGCGAAGTGGCGCTCGCGGTTCCTCGCGTAGCGCAGGCGCAGGAGCAGCTCGGAGCGCAGCGCGTCGGCCTCGATGACCTGGTCGAGGACGAGGTCGGCGGCAAGGCGCTCGAGGTCGACGTCCTGCTCGTACTCGCGCCGCATCTGCTGGACGAACGCGTCCTTGGCCTCGACGCCCTCCTCGGCCTCGATGGCCGCGATCCGGTTGGCGTAGACCGCGTTGACCGCCGCCTCGGGACCCATGACCGCGATCCGCGCGGTCGGCAGCGCGATCGTCGCGTCGGGCGCGAACCCCGGGCCGCCCATCGCGTAGAGCCCGGCGCCGTAGGCCTTGCGCACGATGACGCAGAACTGCGGGACGGTCGCCGAGGAGACGGCCGAGACCATCTTGGCGCCGTGGCGGATGATGCCGCCGCGCTCCACCTCGGAGCCGATCATGAAGCCCGGCACGTCGGCGAGGTAGACGAGCGGGATCGAGTACGCGTCGCACAGCCAGATGAACCGGGCGGCCTTGTCGGCGCTGTCGGTGAACAGCACCCCGCCCTTGACCGCGGAGTTGTTCGCGACGATGCCGACCGTCTCACCGGCCATCCGGCCGAAGCCGACGACCAGCTCGGGCGCGAACAGCGGCTTGACCTCGAAGAACGACTCGTCGTCGACGAGGCCGTCGATCACCTCGTGGATGTCGAACGGCTGGCTCTCGCGCTCGGGCACCGTGTGCCGGGTCAGCGGACGCGACGGCTCCTCGGGCGCGTACGTCGGCAGCTCCGAGCGCCAGGAGGCCGGCAGGTAGGAGAAGTAGAGCCGGGCCATCTCGATCGCCTCGGCGTCGTCAGAGACGAGGAGGTCGCCCACGCCGGAGACGGTGCAGTGCATCCGGGCGCCACCCATCTCCTCCAGCGACACCTTCTCCCCGACGACCATCTCGGCCATGCGCGGGCTGCCGAGGTACATCGAGGCGTTGCCCTCGACCATGATCACGAGGTCGGTGAACGACGGGATGTACGCCCCGCCCGCCGCGCTCGGCCCGAACAGGCAGCAGACCTGCGGCACCTTGCCGGACAGCGCGACCTGGTTGTGGAAGATGTGGCCGGCGCCCCGCCGGCCGGGGAACATCTCGACCTGGTCGGTGATCCGAGCGCCGGCGGAGTCGACGAACCAGAAGACCGGCAGCTCCTCACGCAGCGCCATCTCGGTCGCCCGGACGATCTTCTCCACCGTGCGCGCACCCCACGAGCCGGCCTTGACGGTCGGGTCGTTGGCGATGACGATCGCGGGGCGCCCGTCGACCGTCCCGCGGCCGGTGACGACTCCGTCGGCCGGCAGGCCGGACGCGGTCGCGTTGGCGTAGCGGCCGTCCTCGACGAACGAGCCCTCGTCGAAGAGCAGCGCGATCCGGTCGCGGACGTAGAGCTTGCCCTGGCTGTCGAGCTTGGCCCGGGCCTTCTCCGGCGCCGAGGCGGAGGCCTCGTGTGCCGCGGCGAGCCGCTCGCGGACGTCGGTCACCTTGGGGTCGGAGCCCGAGTCACCGCCGACCGCGAACGGGGCGGACCCGGGACGGGTGGACGACGCTGGGGTGGAGGTCACCGGCATACCCTCTCGAACTTCGGTGGACGAACGGATTGCGTTGTGGGGCAGGGCGTTGCGGCGCAGCGGGCTCAGGCAGTCGGCAGGCCGAGGTGCCGCGCGATGACCATGCGCTGGACCTCGGAGGTGCCCTCGCCGATCTCGAGGATCTTGGCGTCGCGGTAGAAGCGCGCGACGGGGTACTCCTCCATGAAGCCGTTGCCCCCGAAGACCTGCGTGGCGATGCGGGTCGCCGTGACGGCCGCCTCGGTGGAGTACAGCTTGCAGATCGCGGCGGCCTGCTTGACCTCCTTCACCGAGCGGCGGCCGCGCTCGAGCTCGTCCTTGAGCCACGCGGCCTTGTACGTGAGCTGGCGCGACGCCTCGACCATGACGGCGAGGTCGGCGATCTGGAACGACACGCCCTGGTTGACCCCAATCGGCTTGCCGAACGCCGTGCGGGTCTTCGCGTACTGCGTCGTCTCCTCGAGCATCCGCTGGCTCATCCCGACCGCGAGCGCCGAGATGGCGATCCGGCCGTCGTCGAGCGTCTTGAGGAACTGCTTGAAGCCGTCGCCCTCGTTGCCGAGCAGGTTCGAGGCGGGGACGCGGCAGTCCTCGAAGGTGAGCCCGTGGGTGTCGGAGGCGTGCCAGCCGAGCTTGTCGTATGCCGGCTCGACCGTGAATCCCGTTGTGCCGGAAGGGATCATGATGGCCGAGATCTGGGCGGACCCGTCGTCGGCCGTGCCGGTGCGGGCGGTGACGGTCACGACGGAGGTGATGTCGGTGCCGGAGTTGGTGATGAACGCCTTGGCGCCGTTGACGACCCACTCATCGCCCTCGCGGACGGCCCGGGTGCGGGTGGCGCCGGCGTCGGACCCCGCGTCGGGCTCGGTGAGGCCGAAGCCGGCGAGCGCGCGGCCGGCGACCAGGTCGGGCAGGAAGCGCTCCTTCTGCTCCTGCGTGCCGTAGGTGAGGATCGGGTTGATGCCCAGGCCCACGCCGGCCGACAGGGTGATGCCGATCGACTGGTCGACCCGGCCGAGCTCCTCGATCGCGACGCAGAGCGAGGTGAAGTCGCCGTCGTCGCCCATGCCGCCGAACTCCTCCGGCACGACGAGGCCGAAGAGCCCGAGCTCGCCCATCTTGGGCACGAGGTCGGACGGGAAGTGGTGGTCCTTGTCCCACTGGGCGATGTGCGGCTCGACCTCGGCCTGCGCGAACTCCCGCACGACCTTGCGGAAGTCCTCGTGCTCCTTGCTCAGCTCGAACATCGCTCACTCCTTCGTGGCATGCGCCTTCGGGGGTCGCCCGGCCGCGCGGCATCCGTGTCATTGCTTGACGTTGACGTAAACGTAAAGCAATACTCGCGGGTATGCCAAGCCCCACCGTGACCGAGCAGCGGACCTGGACGATCCGCGAGGTGGCCGAGGAGTTCGGGGTCACCCACCGCACGGTCCGGCACTACGAGGACCTCGGGCTCATCTCCCCCGAGCGTCGCGGCACCCAGCGGGTCTACCACCGCCGGGACCGCACCCGGCTCGCCCTGATCCTCCGTGGCCGGCGCCTCGGCTTCCCGCTCGAGGAGATCCGCACGATCATCGACCTCTACGACCGGCCGCGGGGCAGGGCCAGCCAGCTCGAGTACGTCCTGGGGCAGATCGACGAGCGGCGCAGCGACCTCGAGCAGCGCCGCCGCGACCTCGAGGACGCCCTCACCGAGCTCGACGAGTTCGAGCGCCGCTGCCGCGAGGACCTCGACCGGCTCCGCTGACCGCGGTCACGACGTCACGGGGAACTCCACCTAGGCCGGCACCGGTTCCGTCGACGACGGGTCGGCCCCGGCGACGTCGCGCCCGCGGGGCGAGCCGGGGCTGAGGCGCCCGGGGTCCCGGCCGCCCCCTCGCTGCAGCGCAACCCCCGCCCCGAGCAGGGACGCGAACAGCAGGACACCGAGAGCCGCCGGCACGCACCGGTAGACGAAGAACGCATGGATCTGGGAGTGGTTGCGGAGCACCTCGTACCAGAAGGGGACGCACAGCGCGGGGAGCGCGACGATGCCGGTGCCGAGGAGGCCGCGGACCCCTCGGCGCAGGGACAACAGCGCACCCACGGCGACGACCAGCACTCCGGTCCAGAGGACGGCGTGCGCGGTGGGGATGTGGTCGAGCCAGTAGTGCCAGTTGGTCCGCGACGCGGCCCCGAGCTGCGTCCCCACCCCCTTGTACGTCCCCTGGGTGCGGAACGAGATGACCTGGCGCACTTCGTTGACGACGTTGTCGTACCCCACGAAGGGGACGGCGAGCACCCAGCGGCTCACCCAGGTGAGGGCGAAGGAGACGGGCCACACTAGCCCCGCACCCAGGACGCCCAGCAGTGCGGGGCGCAGGGCACGCGTGCGGGTCCACGTGGTGCCCGCCAGCACGGCCGACGAGAGAGCCCACCCGATGGAGGGGGTCGTGAGCAGGTCGACGTAGCAGAACAGCGCGGCTGCGAGCGCCACCGCGACGAGGCCTGCCCCCACCGAGCGCCGGGCCGCCCAGGCGACCAGGGCTGCGCCGGACAGGTAGGTGGCGATGGCCAGCGCCTGGGAGGACGAGGTCGAGGGTGTGGACGCGAGGTTGGTGGACAGGACGAGTGGGGCGAACAGGCCCAGCGCCGCAAGGCGCGTGGTGGAACGACCCACCACCGAACCTGCGAGGACGAGCGCGCCCAGGAGCAGCGCGCCGGAGACGACACGGACGCCATCCATGCCGTAGGCGGCGAGCAGCGGGCGCGTCAGCGGTGCGTAACCGGCCCAGTACCTGAAGTAGTACCCGTCCTGGCCGGACGGCAGCCCTTCGGCCACGCGCTGGAGGCCCGTCGCCCCCGTGGGGCAGCTCGGCAGGCGCGGCATGACGCCCGCCCGGCGCAGGGAGCTCGTCTCACCACCGCCCACCCCGGTCACCGCGACCACGCACTCGGTGAACGTGTCCGCGGTGCCACCCATGCGGTCCGGCACCCCGGGGGGGCCGAACGTGCCGTGGCGCACGTCCAGGACCAGCTGGTTCGCTATGGCCCTGTCGGGGACCGCCTCGGCACCGACCAGCAGGGCGAAGAACAGCAGCTGGAGCCCCACGAAGCCGGCGACCGCGAGGGCCACCACGCGCAGGGAGCGGCGCATGTCAGGACGCCTGCGGGGGGCCGGGCAGCGCCATGTACGCGATGCGCGTCGTCTCCTGACGAATCTTGCGCAGCCCGTCGAGGAGGATCCCGATGACCGCCGTCAGCAGTGCGAGGACCATGACCGACGAGGCCAGGAAGGCGGTCGGGAACCGGGGCACGAGTCCCGTCCGGGCGTACTCGACCACGACCGGCAGGCCCAGCGCGGCGCCGACGAGGACCAGCAGGACCGACAGCACGGAGTACAGGGCCATCGGTCGCTCGTGGTGGAGCAGTCGGGCGATCATGCGCAGGATCCGGAAGCCGTCGTGGTACGTCCGCAGCTTGCTCTCCGAACCCGGCGGTCGATCCCGGAAGCCCACCGGGACCTCGAGCTGGGGCACGCGGTTGTTGATCGCGTGGACGGTCAGCTCCGTCTCGATCTCGAAGGCCCTCGACACGGCCGGGAACGACTTGACGAAACGGCGCGAGAAGACGCGGTAACCGCTGAGCATGTCGTTGACCGGGTACCCGAAGATGGTCGAGACCACCCTGTTGAAGAAGCGGTTCCCGCTCTCGTGCCCCTGGCGGTATGCCGTGGGGTCCTCCGGCGAGCGGACGCCAGTCACGTGGTCGTAGGGGCCGGCGAGGAGCGCCTCGATCATGCCGGGCGCCGCGAAGGCGTCGTAGGTGTCGTCCCCGTCGATCATGAGGTAGATGTCGGCGTCGACGTCGGCGAGGGCGCGCCGGATGACGTTCCCCTTGCCCTTGAGCGTCTCGTGGCGGACCACGGCCCCGGCCTCGCGGGCGACGGCGGCCGTCCGGTCCGTGCTGGCGTTGTCGTAGACGTAGACCACGATCCCTGGGACCGCTTCGCGCAGGTCGGAGACGACCTTGCCGACGGCGGCCTCCTCGTTGAAGCACGGGACGACGGCCGCAATGGTGGGCGTCATGCCAACAGTCCTACCCTCCGGTTCGCGATGGCACCCCGGTGCCGGGTCTGCCGCTGCCGGGGGAGCCTAGCCGACCCCGTCCCCCCAACCGTGCAGCAGCGGGACAGCCGCCCACGCGGCGCAGCAGCGCGTGCGTCCTGCCGGCGACCCTCGACTACCGTGGCACCGTGGACTGGGACGTGGTCGGCGCACGCGTCGTGCCCACCACCGGCATCGCACTCGCTCCGTCTGTGGTGCTGACCGCGCTCGCCGCCGCGCTGGTCGTGGTCGGCGCCGCCCCGGTCTGGCAGGCGCTGCGCGTCGTCGTGACGCTCGTGCACGAGCTGGGCCATGCCCTGGTCGGCATCGCCGTCGGCCGCCGGTTCACCGGCTTCGTGCTGCGGGGCGACATGTCCGGCCAGGCGGTGACCGTCGGCCCCTCGCGCGGAGCCGGGCGCGTGCTCACGACCTGGGCGGGCTACCCGGCCCCTGCCCTCCTGGGGGCCGTGATGGTCTGGGCCGCCGCGCGCGGATGGTCGGCCCCCATGGTCACCGCCGGTCTCGTCGTCCTCGTGGTCGCCCTGCTGCGCGTGCGGTCGGCGCTCACCGCCCTGGTCATGGTCCTGGTCCTGGCGGCGAACGGGGCCCTGTGGTGGTGGCGGGACGACCGGCTGCAGGCGACCGTGCTCGTCGCGTTGGGGGTGGTCCTCGTCGTCGGGGCGTGGCGGCACCTGGGGGCGGTCGCGGGAAGCCGCGAGCGCGGCAGCGACCCGGCGGTGCTCGCCGCGCTGACCCGCGTGCCGCGCGGGGCGTGGACGGCGACCTTCGTGCTGGTCTGCGCCGCAGCGACCGCGTGGGCCGGTCGCGTGCTGCTCGACCTCGTGCGCTGACCTGCGGGTCAGGACGCCCGGGCGGCCAGGAAGGCGTCGATCTCGGCGGCAGTCGGCGCCGTCGCCGGTCCGCGACGCGTCACCGTGATCGCCCCGGCGGCGTTGGCCCGCCGGGCCGCCGTCACCCAGTCGGTCCCCCGCGAGACCTCGGCGACCAGCACGCCGGTGTGGGTGTCACCCGCGCCGTTGGTGTCGACGGCCTCCTGCGGGTACCCGGGCAGCGCCTCCGTGCGGCCGTCCAGCCGCAGGTGGCACCCGCGTGCGCCGTCCCGCACGACCGCGACCGTGCCGTCGGCGAGCCGCTCGGCGACCGCCGCGACGGACTTCGCCGGGTCGGCAAATCGCGTGAGCTGCTCGGCCTCCTCCGCGTTGCTGGTCCAGACCGCCGTCCGGTCGAGGACCCGCTGCTGCAGCGGGGCCCCCAGCTCCCCGAACGCCGCGCCCGGGTCGAGCACGACCAGCACGCCGTCGGCGAGGTCGTCGAGCCACTCCAGCAGCGGGTCGCGGGTCCGCCCCACGAGCGAGAACCCGCTCACGCAGACGAGGTCCCCGGCGACCGGGCTGCTCGTGGCCAGGCTGGCCGCGCTGATCCGCCGCTCGGCCCCCTGGGTCGTCACGAACGTGCGCTCGGCGCTCGGCTCCACCATGACGACGCAGATCCCGGTGTCGAGTCCGTCGACCACCGGGCTCGACACCGCGACCCCCTCGGCCGCCAGCGCCGAGCGCACGAGGTCGCCGTTCGGCCCCTCGCCCACCGCGCCGGCGAGCACGGCCTCGGCCCCCGAGCGGGCGGCGGCGACGAGGATGTTGACGGCTCCCCCGGCATACCGCTCGTAGCTGCGGGCCACCGCGTTCCCGCCACGCCGCGGCAGCGCGTCCACCTCCATGACCACGTCGACGAGGGCCTGTGCCGTGTGGATGACCCGCGTCATGCCCGGAAGTATGCCGGTGCCCGCTACCGTCGGCAGGGAGGCCGGGGAGCCCTCCGGCCCGGGCAGTGCAGGAGGGGACGTGCGCGACCTGGTGTACCCGCCGATCGTGGTCGCGGCCAAGGTCGGCCTGCGGCTGCTCGGCCAGCGGGTCGAGCTGGCCGGCGCCGAGAACGTCCCGAGGCACGGCGGCGTCGTGCTCGCGCTCAACCACCTCGGCTACCTCGACCCCGTCTACGGCGGCCTGGCCGCCGACCCGTCGGGACGGCTGGTGCGGTTCCTGTCCAAGCGCGAGCTGTTCGAGCACCGGTGGATCGGCCCGGTGATGAGGGGCGTGCACCACATCGAGGTCGACCGGGCCGAGGGAGGGAAGTCGCTGGAGACCGCGGTCGAGTACCTGCGCGCCGGCGAGGCCGTCGGCATCTTCCCCGAGGCGACCATCTCGCGGTCGATGGAGCTCAAGGAGTTCAAGACCGGCGCCGTGCGCATCGCCGCGGCGGCGGGCGTGCCCGTCGTGCCGGTCGTGCTGTGGGGCACGCAGCGGGTGCTCACCAAGGACCACCCGCGCGACCTGACGCGGGGGCGCACCGTCACCATCCGGGTCGGCGCCCCGAGGACGTATGCCGCGACCGACCCGGTCGCCGACACCGCCGACCTGCGCGCGGCGATGGGCCGGATGCTCGAGGAGGCGATCGCCGCGCACCCGGCGGGCGAGCAGCCAGAGGGGTCGTGGTGGCTCCCCGCACGGCTCGGCGGCTCGGCGCCCACCCCCGAGGAGGCCGCCCGGCTCGACGCCGAGGAGAAGGTCCGCCGGGCAGCGCGCCGAACCTAGACGCGGGTGCGGACGGCGTAGAGCTCGGGGAAGAAGGTGAGGTCGAGGGCGCGGCGCAGGAAGTCGACGCCGGACGAGCCGCCGGTCCCCCGCTTGTGGCCGATGGTGCGGGTGACGACCTGCAGGTGGCGGAATCGCCACTGCTGGAAGTTGTCCTCGATGTCGACGAGCTCCTCGCAGGTCTCGTAGACGCCCCAGTGGTCGTGCGGCGCGGCGTACACCTTCGCGAAGGTGTCGACGAGCTCCTCGTCGGCCCGGTAGGGCTGGGACCAGTCGCGCTCGAGCAGGCCCTGCGGCACGGCATACCCGGCCCTGGACAGGTAGCGCAGGAACTCGTCGTAGAGGCTCGGCTGGTGCAGCAGCTCGGCGAGCATCGACCGGGCCTCCTCGTCGTGCTCGAAGACCTGGAGCATCTCGGCGTTCTTGTTGCCGAGGAGGAACTCCACCGCGCGGTACTGCCACGACTGGAAGCCCGAGCTCGTCGCGAGGAACGGCCGGATCAGGGCGTACTCGCTCGGCGTCAGGGTGGCCAGCACCGACCACTGACCGGTGAGGACGACCTGGATGTGCTTGACCCGGGCGAGGCGCTTGAGGGCCGGCGCGAGGTCGTCGGCGGCGAGCAGGTCCCGCGCCGAGCGCAGCTCGTGCAGCATGAGCTTGAGCCACAGCTCGGACGTCTGGTGCTGGATGATGAACAGCAGCTCGTCGTGCTGGGCGGGGACGCTGCGCGGGTGCTGCGCCGACAGCAGCCGGTCGAGGTCGAGGTAGTCGCCGTAGGACATCGCGCGGGAGAAGTCGCGCTCGACCGTCTCCTCGAGGTGGCGCAGTGCGCGGGCGTCGTCGGCGGAGCTCATGGGGCACACGATAGGGCCCGCCCGAGCATGCGGACGCGCGCTGCGCCACTGTCGCCGATGCCACACCCCCGTCGCCGTGGGTGCCGTGGCGGAAACGGCTAGGCTCCGCGACATGGCGCCCATCTCCAAGGTCCTCATTGCCAACCGCGGCGAGATCGCCGTCCGCGTCGCCCGTGCCTGCGCCGACAGCGGCCTCACCTCGGTGGCCGTGTATGCCGAGCCGGACCGGGACGCCCTGCACGTGCGCGTGGCCGACGAGGCCTACGCCCTCGGTGGGACCACCCCCGGTGACTCCTACCTCGTGCAGGAGAAGCTAATCGAGGTGGCGAAGAAGGCGGGCGCCGACGCGGTGCACCCCGGCTACGGGTTCCTCTCCGAGAACGCCTCCTTCGCCCAGGCCGTGATGGACGCCGGGCTGACCTGGATCGGGCCGCCGCCGCACGCCATCGACTCCCTCGGCGACAAGGTCAAGGCCCGGCACATCGCCGCCCGCGCCAACGCCCCGCTCGTGGCGGGCACCGCCGACCCCGTGGCGGACGCCGACGAGGTCGTGGGCTTCGCCAACGAGCACGGACTGCCGGTGGCCATCAAGGCGGCCTACGGCGGCGGCGGTCGGGGCCTCAAGGTCGCCCGGACCATCGAGGAGATCCCGGACCTGTACGACTCCGCGGTCCGCGAGGCGGTCGCCGCCTTCGGACGGGGCGAGTGCTTCGTGGAGCAGTACCTCGACAAGCCGCGCCACGTCGAGACCCAGTGCCTGGCCGACCAGCACGGGAACGTCGTGGTCGTCTCCACCCGCGACTGCTCGCTGCAGCGCCGGCACCAGAAGCTCGTGGAGGAGGCGCCCGCCCCGTTCCTCACCGACGAGCAGAACGCCGAGCTGCGGCGCGCGTCCAAGGCGATCCTGTCCGAGGCCGGGTACGTCGGCGCCGGCACCTGCGAGTTCCTGGTCGCCCAGGACGGCCGCATCTCCTTCCTCGAGGTGAACACCCGCCTGCAGGTCGAGCACCCGGTCACCGAGGAGGTCACCGGCATCGACCTCGTCCGCGAGCAGTTCCGGATCGCGGACGGCGAGGAGCTCGGCTACGACGACCCCGAGCCGGTGCGCCACTCGATCGAGTTCCGCATCAACGGCGAGGACGCCGGCCGTGGCTTCCTGCCCGCACCGGGCACCGTGTCGGTGTTCGAGCCGCCGTCGGGCCCGGGCGTGCGGCTGGACTCCGGGGTCGTCTCGGGCGACGTCGTCGCCGGGGCGTTCGACTCGATGCTGGCCAAGCTCATCGTCACCGGACGCGACCGCCGGCAGGCCCTCGAGCGCGCGCGCCGGGCGCTTGCCGAGTTCGTCATCGAGGGCATGCCCACGGTGCTGCCGTTCCATCGCGTGGTGGTCGAGGACCCCGCCTTCGCGCCGGAGGGCGACAAGCCGTTCACCGTGCACACGCGGTGGATCGAGACCGAGTTCGACAACCAGATCCAGCCGTATGCCGGCCCGGTCGCCGATGCGCCCGAGGACGCCGGCGAGCGCCAGACCGTCGTCGTCGAGGTCGGCGGCAAGCGGCTCGAGGTCGTGCTGCCGGGTGGGCTCTCCCTCGGTGGGGGCGGCGGCACCGCCGCCAAGAAGAAGGCGCCCCGGCGCTCCTCGGCTGCCAAGGGTGGCGGCGCGGCATCCGGTGACTCCCTCACCGCCCCCATGCAGGGCACCATCGTCAAGATCGCCGTCGAGGAGGGCCAGCAGGTCGAGGCGGGCGAGCTCGTCGTGGTCCTCGAGGCGATGAAGATGGAGCAGCCGATCAACGCCCACAAGGCCGGCACGATCACCGGCCTGACCGCCGAGGTGGGCCAGACGGTCACCAACGGCGCGGTCCTGGCCGAGATCAGGGACTGACCGACCCACCGCCTTCAGCGCGGGGCGGCCATCGTTCCCGCGCCTGCTGGGCCGGGCTCGGTGGCCGCGGCATGCCCGGGCTCGGTGGGTGCCGGGCTCGGAGGGTGCCGGGCTCGGTGGGCGCCGGCGGTCAGGCGTGGAACCACGGCAGGTACATCACCGCGACGTACTTCAGGGCGGCCAGGACGAGCGCGGCCAGACACAGGAGCGGAATCGTCCGCTGCAGGCGGCGAGCCGTGGTCGGGGCGACCGGGGAGCGGCGTCGCACGAGCTGCGCGGCCACGGACACCCCCAAGAGGCCCAGGGGGACGAAGTACCGGCCCTGGACCCCCGTGACGAAGGACGCCCGCAAGGGGGTGAACGCGAGGTAGAGGGTCCCGAAGATGGCGAGCACGCTCGCGAGCCACACCAGCGCCATGGCCGTCAGCCTCACCCGTCCGGCGCGTCCGACACCCGCGTGCGCGAGACCGACTCCGAGCGCCACCACCGTGCACGTCGCCCCGGCCACGCTGGTGACCACGTTGGTGCTGAGCCCGTAGCCCATCTGCCCGAGGAAGCTGGTGAGGTAGATCCAGTCGTTGATCGCCAGGGTCCGCACCGCGATCCCCGGCAGCGCCAAGGGGTGGCCGAGGACGTAGGACAGCTGTTCGGCCGGCTGGACCAGGTGGCGCTGGGCCGGCCCGCGGAGCCACCCCATGGCGTCGGCCGTCCCGGCCGACAGGGAGCTCCACCAGAGCAGTCCGCCCACCGCCAGCAGGAGCGCGCCCGCAGCCGGCCAGGCGCGGAGCAGCCGCGCTCCCCGCGACCGGGCCGGGGACGGGCCTGCAGGTCGGGGCACGACCAGCAACAGCAGCGAGAGGATGACGTAGGTCGGCTTCATCAACGGCAGGGCGACGGCCGCGCCGTACATCGCGGCGGCCTCCCAGCGGGAGAGGGTGCGCCCCTCGTCCCTCGGGAGGAGCACGGCCGCCTTGGTCACGAGCGCGACGAAGGTGAAGGCCACCGCATTCGTCAGGGCATCTGCGGAGACCACGCCGGTCTGGTAAAGGGCCGTCGGAAGCAGAGCCAGCGCCATGGCCGGCCACCGCAGGCGGAACGCCCGCAGGGCCAGCATCCCCAGGGAGACGACCAGCGTGTAGGCCAGCACCTGGGCGAGACGCATCACCCGCCACGCGGTTCCGATGTCGAGGTCGAGGAGCCGTGCCAGCCTGACCCCCACCGCGGCCGGGACGTACGGCACGGGCGAGTAGGCGGCGGTGTTCGGGAACCACGTGACGACCGGCTCGGCGTTGACGGGCCGCGCCAGGGCAGCGTCCCGCGCGGCGCTCGACACGAAGAGGGGGCGTCCCCCTGCGGGGGCGCGGCCCGGGGGTCCGGCGAAGCTGTTGAGCGCCACCGCACTGCTGGGGACCGCCCCGCCGTAGACCCTGGAACCATCCACGTCCGGCAGCCGCACGGGCGCGAAGTGCCCGGACGCCACCTGGTAGGCCCGATCGAACTGGGCAGCCTCGTCGGGCCCCCAACCCACGGGCACCGCGATCGCGAAGAACGTGCCGAAGAGCAGGGACAGGGCGGCGACCGTGACCACCGTGGGATCCAGGCGCGTCACGAGACGTCCCGACAGCCCTTGCTGCCGCACGTAACCCGCCTCAGCACCACGCGTGCTCACCGACACCGTTGCCGCCTCCTCACGGAAGTTCCTTCCACCACGACAACGATGTCAGGCCCTGTGGTCCGGTCCACGGTATACGAGCCCGAGCCGCCGGGAGCAGGCGGCGCGCGCTGCCCGGCAGGTCGCGCTACGTCGGGGTTCGTCGGGTGCCGGTCAGGACCGGACCGGACCACCGCTGTCCGGCTGGTCCCCACCGGGGGCCGGCTCGACGGGCTGCGGCTCGCCCTGCTGGGTCGGGCCGCCCTGCGGCAACGGGTCGGCGTCCGGGTCCGTGGGCTCCGGGGTGGTGGGCACGTCCGCGGGCGACCCGGCGTCGACGGGCCGCGCAAACTCGGGGTCGCCGGTGCCCGGGCTGGGGTTGGGCGCCGGCACCGGGCTGTCCTGCGACGCCGGCGGCGGCTCCGGCGACGACCCGGGGCCCGGCTCGGGGTCGGCCGGGAGGCCCTGCGGCGGCAGCCCGAGCTTGTCGCGCAGGATGTCGCCACCCTTGTCCACCTGGTCGGCGTACCGACCGCCCGTGCGCTGGTCGATGAGGTCCTCGACCTTCTCGATCGCCGAGTCGGCCTTGTCGGGGTTCCCCTTCGCGAAGTCCTTGATCTTGTCGAGCCACTCGCCAGCCATCGTCTGCCTCCGGTTGGAACGGGTCGTGCCGGGTACCGGGCGGCACCCGCCGTGCGACCCGACCCTACCGACGCCCGGCCGACCCGGCCCGTCCTGCAAACCCACTTGTTGCCACGTGGTCGTCACCGGCACGGCCGCTGGACGCCTTCGTGACCACGAGGTGGCAACAAGAGGAGGTCGGAGACGGGTCAGCCGCGGGGGTGGAGCTGGCGTGCGGCCTCGGCGATCGAGCCGGAGAGCGACGGGTACACCGTGAAGGTGCCCGCGAGCTGGTCCACCGTCAGCCCGTGCTGGACCGCGATCGTGACCGGGTAGATGAGCTCGGACGCCTTCGGCGCCACGACCACCCCACCGACGACGGTGCCGACCCCGCGGCGGGCGAAGAGCTTGACGAAGCCGTCGGTGATCCCCTGCATCTTGGCGCGCGGGTTGGTCGCGAGCGGCAGCATCACGCAGGTCGCGTCGACGGTGTCGTCGTCGACGTCCTTCTGCGAGTAGCCGACCGTGGCGATCTCGGGGTCGGTGAAGATGTTGGCCGAGACGCCGCGCAGGTTGAGTGGGGCCACCGCGTCGCCGAGGGCGTGGGCCATGGCGATCCGCCCCTGCATGGCAGCCACCGACGCCAGCGGCAGCACCCCGGTGCAGTCGCCCGCGGCGTACACGCCTCGCACGGACGTGCGCGAGACCCGGTCGGTGACGACGTGGCCGGACTCGCTCAGGGCGACCCCGACCTCCTCGAGGCCGAGCCCGGAGGTCTGCGGGACCGAGCCCACGGCGAGCAGGGCGTGCGAGCCCTCGACCTGGCGGCCGTCGACGAGCCGCACCACGACGCCGTCGTCGGTGCGCCGGACGGACTCCATCCGAGAGCGACCGAGGACCTCCATGCCGCGCTTGCGGAAGACGTCCTCGATGACCGTGGCGGCGTCGGCGTCCTCACCGGGCAGGACCCGGTCGCGCGACGACACGAGGGTCACCCGGGCGCCGAGTCCGAGGTAGGCCTGCGCCAGCTCTGCGCCCGTGACCCCCGAACCGACGACGACCAGGTGCTCGGGCAGCTCCGGCAGCTCGTAGATCTGCTGCCAGGTGAGGATGCGCTCCCCGTCGGGCCGCGCGGTGTCCATGACGCGCGGCGTGGCGCCGGTGGCGACGAGCACCACGTCCGCGTCCAGGGCGCGGGTCGAGCCGTCCTCGAGCGTGGCCTCGACGCGGGAGGGCGACAGCAGCCGGCCAGTCCCCCGCAGGACCTCGACGCCGTCGGACGCCAGGCGCTCACCGATGTCACGGGACTGCGCGGCGGCGAGCGCCATGACGCGGCGGTTCACGGCGAGGAGCTCGGCGACCGAGTCGGACACCTCGTCGCCCTCGTGGTCCTCGAGGTGCAGGCCGAGGTCGGAGGCGGTCTCGAACTGGGAGCGGAAGTCGGCCGTGGAGATGAGCGCCTTGGACGGCACGCAGTCGGTCAGCACCGCCGCGCCCCCGAGGCCGTCACGGTCCACGACCGTCACGGACGCGCCGAGCTGGGCGGCGACGAGGGCGGCCTCGTACCCGCCGGGACCGCCACCGAGGATCACGACGGAGGGCTGGGGCGCGTTCACGGCCCCCATCCAACCACTGCGCCACGGAGGCCCCGGCACCGCGTCACGCGGCCGCCCAGGCACCGCGCCGGGCCCGCCTCCCCGGGGGGACGGAGCACCGTCAGCGCATGTTGCCCGTGTGACCCAGCGAGTACCTGCCGGGCTGTGGCCAGACGCACAGGCCGTGCGGGCCGCTGTCGACCTTGATCTTGTGGGTGACCTGACCGGTCGTGGTGTCGAAGACGTAGACGACGCCGTTGTACCGGCCGCTCATCCACAGCTCCTTGCCGTCGGCCGAGACCCCACCCATGTCGGGGCTGCCGCCACCGGGGATGGTCCACAGCGCCACCTTGGCCAGGGTGCGGCTGTCGAGCACCGTGATGGTCCCCGCGTCGCGGTTGGAGACGTAGAGGCGGGTGGCGTCGCGCGAGGGGTAGATGCCGTGTGCGCCCATCCCGGTCTGGATGAACCGGGAGAACTTCAGCGTCTTGGCGTCGATGACCCACACGCCGTTGCGCAGCATGTCCGCAGCGAGGAACCACCGGCCGTCCGGGCTGAGCCGGACGTCCTGCGGCATCGCGGAGGCGCCGGGCATGAGGCCCTGCTTCGGGCTGCCGGGCATGTTCATCGCCTCGTGCGGCGACGTCGCCCCGGGAGTCGTGATGGCGTTGAGGTCGATGACCTGCCGGACCTTGGTGGCGTCGGCGTCGATGACCAGGAGCTTGCCGCTGAACTCGCAGCTGGCCACGAAGAAGCTCTGGTCGGCGCTGAAGTCCGCGTGGTTGACGCCGTGGCACGGCACCGGGAGCGAGCGCTGCAGCGCCATGGTCTGCGGGTCGCGGACGTCGATCCGGCGCAGCCGCTCGGCCATGACGAGGGCGTGCTTGCCGTTGGGGGTGAAGTACAGGTTGTACGGGTCGACGACCGGGACCCGCTTGCCCTGACGGCCCGTCGTCGGGTCGATCGGGATGAGGTCGTTGCCGAGGTCGTCGTTGACCCAGAGCGTCTTGAGGTCCCAGGACGGCACGACGTGCTGCGGCTCGCGCCCGGTGCTGAAGCGTCGGATGACCGTGTAGGTCTTGGGGTCGATGACCTGCACGGTGTTGGACATCGTGTTGGGCACGTAGACGAGCCGACGGGCCGCAGCTGCGGCCGGGGCGAGCATGCCGGCGGCGTCGTGCTGGTAGACGTTCGTCGTGGCCGACGTGGTCGTCGTGGGCGGGGTGGACCGCGTGGCCGAGCTCGCGGTGGGGCGCCCCTTCGTGGGCGTCCCCGCCGTGTCGTCCACCGACGAGCTGCATGCCCCCAGGGCGAGGGCGGCGGCGGTGACCGTGGCAAGGACGGCGAGGGTACGGGTCGAGGCACGGCCGACCGACGTGGCGCGTGGCCCCCGACGGGGCACCCGCGTGCGCGCTGCGCTCATGCGGCGTCTCGAAGGAGGGTGCTGAGGCCGACGGGGCGCAGCCCCATCCGCGACAGGTCGGTGAGGATCCCGGGAAGGGCCTCCACCGTCCCTGCGTGGCCCAGGTGCAGGCTCACGATGGAGCCAGCCCTGACCTGGGCGCGGGTGCGCTGGCGGACCGCGGCAGCGCCGGGGTCGAGGAAGTCCTGCGGATCGACGTCGTACGACACGCAGCGAGCGTAACCGGCGGCGCGGGCTGCGTCGCGGATGCGCGCCGTGCTGTGGAGCGTGCCGCTCGGGCGGAACCACCAGCCCGCCGTCCCGACGGCCTGCTCGAGCGCCTTGACGCCTCGGGCCACCTCCGACGCAGCCGTCGCGGCGTCTAGGGTCTTCATCTGCTGGTGGCTCCAGGTGTGGTTGCCCAGCTCGTGCCCGCCGGCGAGGACGGCGCGTGCGAGCTCCGGCGCCGCCTGCACCCAGGTCCCCACCGCGAACACGGTGATGTGGGCACCGGCGGAGGCGCACTCGGCCAGCACCTGGCGGGTCAGGGAGGCGGGGCCCTGCCCGTGGAAGGTGAGCGCGACCTCCGAGCGGTCACGCGGGCCGTTGACGATGTCGTCCCCGGGGGTCGAGGCGATCCTCGGGCGGACGAGCCCCGTGCTCCCGGTGGCACTGGTCGACGCAGTCCCGGAGGCCGGGGCGCTCGGTGCCCGGCTGGAGCCGGTCGGCGAGCTCGGTGCGCCGCTCGCCGAGCCGGTCGCGCCGGCGCCCGAATCGGGGGCGGAGCAGGCGGCCGCGGTGAGGGCGACCGCCGCTGCCCCGAGCACGGCCCTGCGCGTCGGCGCGGGTGCCGCACCCCCTGAGGGCGCGGGTGCCGCGCCCTCCGCTCCGGGATCGGGCTGGACGGCCTCGGCATCGGTGCTGTTCACGCCGGACATGGTCGCAGGGCAAATTGGGAAGTCGATCAAGACGCGCCCACGCGCCCCGCCCCACCCGTGGCTACGCTTCCCGGGTGAGCGAGCAGAGCCGCCCGTCGTCGGGCACCCCTGACCTGGCCGACCCGGACACGGACCCCTTCGAGGTGGCGCGTGCCGCGGCCGCTGTCATCGCCGAGCGGACCGGCGCCCGGCGCCACGACGTGGCCCTCGTCCTGGGCTCCGGCTGGGGCCAGACCGGGGACCTCGTCGGGGAGACGCTGGCGACGATCGACAACGAGGACGTCCCCGGCTTCGGACGGGCAGCCGTCGCCGGCCACTCGGGCACCATGCGCTCGGTCGCGATCGGCGACACCGGCAGGCGAGCGCTCGTCTACGGCACCCGCACCCACTTCTACGAGGGCCGGGGCGTGCGCTCCGTGGTCCACGCCGTGCGCACCGCTGCCGCCGCGGGCTGCTCGACCATCGTCCTGACCAACGGCTGCGGCGGGCTCAACCCCGCCTGGCGGCCCGGCACCCCGGTCCTCATCCGCGACCACATCAACCTCACGGCGCACTCCCCGGTCGAGGGCGCGAACTTCGTCGACCTGACCGACCTCTACTCGCCGCGCCTGCGCGAGCTCGCGCGCACCGTCGACCCCGACCTCGACGAGGGCGTCTACGTGCAGTTCCGGGGCCCGCACTACGAGACCCCGGCCGAGGTGCAGATGGCCAAGGTGATCGGCGGCGACCTCGTCGGCATGTCGACCACCCTCGAGGCGATCGCGGCCCGCCAGAGCGGGCTCGAGGTGCTCGGCATCTCGCTCGTGACGAACCTCGCCGCCGGCATCAGCGACCAGCCCCTCTCGCACGAGGAGGTCCTCGAGGCGGGCCGGGCCGCCGCGGAACGGTGCGGTCGGCTGCTCGCCGCCGTCGTCGGCCGGATCTGAGAGGAGCACCCCATGACGTATGCCGCGCGCCACGGTCGCGACGGGTCCACGCCCGAGGCCCACGGTCACGAGGACGAGCTCGTCGAGGCCGCCCAGCACTGGATCGACGACGACCCCGACCACGACACCCGCGTCGAGCTCGGCGAGGTCCTCGGGCGCGCCAAGCAGGGCGACGAGGAGGCGCTGGCCGACCTCTCGGACCGGTTCGCCGGGATGCTCGAGTTCGGGACCGCCGGGCTGCGCGGCGCCCTCGGCGCCGGGCCCAACCGGATGAACCGCGCCGTGGTCATCCGTGCGGCAGCCGGGCTCACGGCATACCTCAAGGAGACCGACGCCGAGCCCTTCCTGGTGATCGGCTACGACGCTCGGACCAAGTCCGACGTCTTCGCCCGTGACACCGCGGCGGTCGTCGTCGGGGCGGGCGGCCGGGCCGCGGTCCTGCCGCACGTGCTGCCGACCCCCGTGCTCGCCTTCGCCATCCGCCACCTCGGCGCCGACGCCGGCGTGATGGTCACCGCGAGCCACAACCCGCCCCAGGACAACGGGTACAAGGTCTACCTCGGCGACGGGTCGCAGATCGTCCCGCCGTCCGACAGCCGGATCGCCGGGCACATCGCACGGGTCGAGCAGGTTGCCGACGTGCCGCTCGCCGACGACGGCTGGGAGACCCTCGGCGACGACGTGCTCGAGGCCTACCTCGACGCGACCGCGCGAGTGGTCTCCCCCGACAGCCCGCGCGACCTGTCGGTGGTGCACACCGCCCTGCACGGCGTCGGGAGCGACACCCTCATGCAGGTCTTCGAGCGGGCCGGTTTCCCCGCGCCCACGCCGGTGGCCAGCCAGCAGCACCCGGACGCAGCCTTCCCCACCGTCACCTTCCCCAACCCGGAGGAGCCGGGCGCCATCGATGCGGCGCTCGCCCTCGCGGAGGAGGTCCGGCCCGACATCGTCCTGGCCAACGACCCCGACGCCGACCGGTGCGCCGTCGCCGTCCCCGACGGCGGGAAGTGGCACATGCTGCGAGGGGACGAGGTGGGGGCCCTGCTCGGCGCGCACCTGCTGGCCCGGGGCGTGCCCCAGGACGCCGTGTTCGCCAACTCGATCGTCTCCTCGCGGCTGCTCGCGGCGATGGCGAAGGACGCCGGCATCCGCCACGAGGAGACGCTCACCGGCTTCAAGTGGATCTCGCGGGTGGAGTGGCTGCGCTACGGCTACGAGGAGGCGCTGGGCTACTGCGTCGACCCCGCGACGGTGCGCGACAAGGACGGCGTGAGCGCCTGCCTGCTCATGGCCGAGCTCGCCGCCACCCTCAAGGCGGAGGGTCGCAGCCTCACCGACCTGCTCGACGAGCTCGCGGTGAAGCACGGCGTGCACGCCACCGACTCGTTCTCGGTGCGGGTGGCGGACCTGTCGCTCATCGGCACGGTGATGGCGCGGCTGCGCGAGCAGCCCCCGACCGACATCGGCGGGACCACCGTCGCGCGTGCCGACGACCTGGCCGAGGGCAGCGAGTCGCTGCCGCCGACCGACGGCCTGCGCTACCACCTCGAGGACGGCAGCCGGGTCATCGTCCGGCCGTCCGGCACCGAGCCCAAGCTCAAGGTCTACCTCGAGGTGGTCGAGCCGGTCGCCGACGAGGACGCCCTCGGCGAGGCCAAGGCCGTCGCCGCGGGGCGCCTGGCGGCCCTGCGCGAGGCGATGGCGGCCCTCACCGCCGCCTGAGCCCTGGGACCGGCGGGGCCCTCCGCCCGGCTGGGCTTTCCGTTCGGCTGGGACTCGCGCCCGGGATCAGACGCGCGCCCGGCTAGGACTTCCGCCAGAACCGCTTCCGGACCGGCGACGCGTCGGCCGGGTCGGGGGACGGCGTGCCGACGTCGGCGTCGTCCACCGCTCGCCCCTCGCCCTCGAAGTCCTGGGCCCCACCCTCGAGGGCGACGAGCAGCAGGCTGACGAAGTAGCCGGCCCCCTGGTCCCCCGTGACCGCCTCGAGCTCCACCTGGCCCTCCTCGACGAGGAAGGTGAAGGCGTCCAGGGCCGACAGGCGCAGCTCGGTGATCCACACCGCCTCGAGGAAGCTCGACACCTGGCGCGGCCGCGTGCCCGGCCGGTAGCGGACCAGGGCGACCAGCAGCCGCTCGGGGTCGTCGGTGACCTCCACCTCCACCTGGGCGAACATGACGCTCGCGACGAGCCGGCGACGCAACCGGGCGGCAGCGTCGGCCAGCGGCGCGCCGGAGGCGGGCGGCAGGTTGGTGGTCACCGCCTCGCGCAGCTGCATGAATTCCGCACGGTCCACGCGGGCGAGCGTGCCCGACCTGGGCGGAAACGGCAACGGCGGCCACCTCGCGGTGCGTCCCCCCGATCCGACCGGATCCGGGCCGCCGCACCATAGGGTTCGGGGTGAGGTTTCCGGCCGACCCTCCCGGCCGTGACGGCGCTCGGGAAGGACCAGCGATGAAGGTTCTCGTGGTCGAGGACGACCTGGACATCCAGGACCTCGTCGTCACCCTGCTCAGCCGCGACGGCCACACCGTGGTCGCCGAGGCGGAGGGCTGGGCCGGCCTGGCCGCCGCGCTGGCGCAGTCGCCCGACCTCGTGGTCCTCGACTGGATGATGCCGGGCATGAGCGGGGTCGAGGTCTGCCGCGCGCTTCGTGCCGACCCACGCACGCAGGACGTCCCCGTCCTGATGCTCACCTCCAAGGCGCAGGAGGCCGACATCGACCAGGCGTTCGCGGCGGGAGCCGACGACTACATGGTCAAGCCCTTCCGCGGGCGCGAGCTGGTCAGCCGGGTCCGGGACCTCGCGACCCGCTGACGGCACACCTGAAGGGGCCGGGGCCCGGTCGCACGTCGAGGGGCCGCACCCACAGCGCCCGCTCAGGCTCGGTACAGCCGGGGTCCACCCGTGCGGTGTGTCGTGGGGTCCATCGATCCCCGACCCGAACCGCAGGTGACCCCGATGCCGACCCTCCGCCGCCCCGTCGCCCTCTCCCTCGTCACTGCCGCCGCCCTGGCCGCGGGAGCCGTGGGCTACGGGGGCTACCAGCTCGAGAGCGCCCTCCGCTCCTCCGGCAGCGCGGTCGCGGTGGGCGGCACGAGCGCCGGCACCGAGCCGGCGCGCTGGGGTGGCCGCTGGTATGCCGGTGGCGCGTGGGACGGCGACGGCTGGTCGGGCTCGGGCGGCGATGCCTCGCTGGGCGACGGCTCGCTGGGCGCCGGCACGGGCAACGGCGGCACCACCGGTGGCACCGGGAGCGGTGGCACCGCTGGTGCCACCGGCAGCGCCGGGACCGCGACGGCCACCGGCACGACCACCGAGGCGACCGCGGGGCAGGTCCGGGGTGTCGTCGACATCGTCACGACGGTCGACTACGGCCAGTCCCAGGCCGCCGGCACCGGCATCGTCCTCACCTCCAGCGGCGAGGTGCTCACGAACAACCACGTCGTCGACGGCGCCACCACCATCACCGTGACCGTCCTGTCGACGGGTCGCAGCTACGGCGCCACGGTCGTCGGCACGAGTCCCGCCAACGACCTCGCGGTCCTGCGCCTGCGCGGCGCCAGCGGCCTCACCACGGCACCGATGGGCACGTCGGCGTCCCTCGCCGTCGGGCAGGCAGTCACCGGCGTGGGCAACGCCGGCAACGACCCCGGCACCTCCGCGGCCAGCGGCACGGTCACTGCCCTCGACCAGCAGGTCACGGCGAGCGACGGCGACGGCACGAGCGAGACCGTCACCGGCCTCGTCCGCACGAGCGCGCCGATCCAGGCCGGCGACTCCGGCGGACCCCTGCTCGACAGCGCGGGCAAGGTGGTCGGCATCGACACGGCGGCCGAGACGAGCGGCTACGGCGGCCAGACCGTCGCCGGCTACGCCATCCCGATCGACCACGCCCTCGACGTCGCGGCCGCCATCCTCTCCGGCACCGACGACGCGACCTACCACCAGGGCGTGCCTGCCTTCCTCGGCGTGCAGACCGGCGACTCGGGCACGTATGCCGGGTCGTCCGTGGCGGGCGTGCCCGTCCTCGGCGTGGTGAGCGGCTCCGCCGCCCAGGGCGCCGGGCTGCAGGCCGGGGACACCATCACCCGGGTGGGCGGGACCGCCGTCTCGTCCCAGACCGGGCTCACCGCCGTGCTGTCGCGGCGCTCGCCCGGCGACCGGGTCGTCGTCGACTGGGTCGACGCCGCGGGTGTGGCCCACCACGCAACCGTGACCCTCGGCTCCGGGCCGGCGGACTGACGCCCGACCCGGCGGGGGTGCGCCGGCCCGGCCGGGGGACCCCTGCGGCCCGGCTAGGATTGGTCGGTGAGCACCTCCCCCGCCGCGGCCCCCGTCGTCGACGCGACGGCGCGCGCCCGTGACCTCCTCGGCGTCTCGCGCCTGTCGAACAGCGCCCTGACGAGCTGGCTGCACGGCCTGCCCGGCGTCGACCAGGTCGGCTGCGAGGCCCGCGCCGCGTCCCTGGGCACGCGCTCGATCAAGACGACGTCGAAGGCGTGGGGCATCGACACCGCGATCTCGATGATCGACCTGACCACGCTCGAGGGCGCCGACACCCCCGGCAAGGTCCGCGGCCTGGCGTCCAAGGCGCTGAACCCGGACGCCACCGACATGACGACCCCGCGCCCCGCGGCCGTGTGCGTCTACGGCGACATGGTCGCGACCGCCAAGCAGGCCCTCGGCGCCGACAGCGGCGTCAAGGTCGCGGCGGTCGCAACCGCCTTCCCGAGCGGGCGGGCGATCATGCCCGTCAAGCTCGCCGACACCGCCGCGGCGGTCGACGCGGGCGCCGACGAGATCGACATGGTGATCGACCGGGGGGCGTTCCTGTCGGGCGACTACCTCACGGTGTTCCGCGAGATCGCGGCCGTGAAGGAGGCCTGCGGCTCGGCGCGGCTCAAGGTCATCATGGAGACCGGCGAGCTCGTGACGTACGACAACGTCCGCCGCGCCTCCTGGCTGTCGATGCTGGCCGGCGGCGACTTCATCAAGACCTCCACGGGCAAGGTCTCGCCCGCGGCGACCCTGCCCGTCACGCTCGTCATGCTCGAGGCGGTGCGCGACTGGCGCGACCTCACCGGCGAGATGGTCGGGGTCAAGCCCGCCGGTGGCATCCGCACCAGCAAGGACGCGCTCAAGTTCCTCGTCACCGTCAACGAGGTCGCGGGCGAGGACTGGCTCGACAACCACTGGTTCCGCTTCGGCGCCTCCAGCCTGCTCAACGACCTGCTGCTGCAGCGCCAGCGCATGCGGATCGGCGCCTACTCGGGCTCCGACTACGTCACCGACGACTCCCCCAGCCTGTACTGACGTCCCCCGCCGCGCCCACCGGCCGCGGCCCCCGCCCGTCCATCCTCCATCCGCACCGAACCGAGGACACGAACCCGATGGCCACCTTCGAGTACGCACCGGCACCCGAGTCGCGTGCCGTCGTCGACCTCCAGCCCTCCTACGGGCTGTTCATCGACGGCGAGTTCACGCAGTCCCAGGGCGGCTCGGCGTTCAAGTCGACCAACCCCGCCACCGAGGAGGTGCTCGCCGAGGTCACCGAGGCGAGCGAGGCCGACGTCGACCGCGCGGTCGCCGCGGCCCGGCGGGCGTACGACCGCGTCTGGAGCCGGATGTCCGGTGCCGACCGCGGCAAGTACCTCTTCCGCATCGCCCGCATCCTGCAGGAGCGCGCGCGAGAGTTCGCGGTGCTCGAGAGCCTCGACAACGGCAAGCCGATCAAGGAGAGCCGCGACGTCGACGTCCCGCTCGCGGCGGCGCACTTCTTCTACCACGCGGGCTGGGCCGACAAGCTCGACTACGCCGGCCTCGGCACGAACCCGCGACCGCACGGCGTCGTCGGCCAGGTCATCCCGTGGAACTTCCCGCTCCTCATGCTCGCGTGGAAAATCGCACCCGCGCTGGCCACCGGCAACACCGTCGTCATCAAGCCGGCCGAGACCACGCCGCTGTCGGCGCTGCTGTTCGCCGAGGTGCTCCAGCAGGCCGAGCTCCCGGCGGGCGTGGTCAACATCGTCACCGGCGCCGGCGCGACCGGCCAGGCCATCGTCGACCACCCGGGCATCGACAAGCTCGCGTTCACCGGCTCGACCGGCGTCGGCAAGATGATCGCCCGCTCGATCGCCGGCACCCGCAAGAAGGCCACCCTCGAGCTCGGGGGCAAGGCCGCGAACATCATCTTCGACGACGCCCCCATCGACCAGGCGGTCGAGGGCATCGTCAACGGCATCTTCTTCAACCAGGGCCACGTCTGCTGCGCCGGCTCCCGCCTGCTCGTCCAGGAGTCCATCGCCGACGAGGTCGACAAGCGGCTCAAGCGGCGCCTGGCCACCCTGCGCGTCGGCGACCCGCTCGACAAGAACACCGACGTGGGCGCGATCAACTCCCGCGCCCAGCTCGACCGCATCACCGAGCTGACCGCCGTCGGCGAGGCCGAGGGTGCCGAGCGCTGGGACAACGGCTGCGAGCTGCCGAGCAAGGGCTTCTGGTTCCGCCCGACCGTCTTCACCGGCGTCAGCCAGACGCACCGGATCGCCCAGGAGGAGATCTTCGGGCCGGTGCTGTCGGTGCTGACCTTCCGCACCCCCCACGAGGCGGTCGCCAAGGCGAACAACACCCCGTACGGCCTGTCCGCCGGCATCTGGACCGAGAAGGGCTCGCGCATCCTGTGGATGGCCGACCAGCTCCGGGCCGGCGTCGTGTGGGCCAACACGTTCAACAAGTTCGACCCGACCAGCCCCTTCGGCGGCTACAAGGAGTCCGGCTACGGCCGTGAGGGCGGGCGCCACGGCCTGTCCGCCTACGTCACGACGGGAGACGCCAAGTGAGCCCCACCGCCCAGAGGTCCGCCGCCGCGGACACCCGCCTGGACGTCCGCAAGACCTACAAGCTCTACATCGGCGGCAAGTTCCCCCGCTCGGAGTCCGGCCGCTCCTACGAGGTCGTCGACTCCCGCGGCCGGTTCCTCGCCAACGCGGCGCAGGGCTCACGCAAGGACGCCCGGGACGCCGTCGTCGCGGCCCGCGGCGCGTTCGCCGGCTGGGCCGGCGCCACGGCATACAACCGCGGCCAGGTCCTCTACCGCATCGCCGAGGTGATGGAGGGACGTCGCGCCCAGTTCGTCGCCGAGGTGCGTGCCGGCGAGGGCGTCACCGAGCGCCGCGCGGAGGCGCTCGTCAGCGCGTCCATCGACCGCTGGGTCTGGTATGCCGGGTGGGCCGACAAGCTCGCGCAGGTCCTCGGCGGGCTCAACCCCGTGGCCGGGCCGTACTTCGACATCTCCGCCCCCGAGCCGACCGGCGTCGTGGGCGCGCTCGCCCCGCAACGGTCCTCGCTGCTCGGCCTCGTGTCGGTCCTCGCCCCTGTCATCGTCTCCGGCAACACCGCCGTCGTGCTCACGAGCGAGCAGCGACCGCTGCCGGCGATCACGCTGTCCGAGGCCCTGGCGACCTCCGACGTCCCCGGTGGGGTCGTCAACATCGTCACCGGGCGCACCGCCGAGGTGGCGCCGTGGATCGCCTCGCACCGCGACGTCAACGCGATCGACCTCGCCGGCGCGGCCGACGCCGACGGCGTGAGCTGGGGCGACCTCGAGCTCGCCGCGGCCGAGAACCTCAAGCGGGTCGTGCGACCCGCCGGTGACGGTGCCGAGGCCGTCGAGCCGGACTGGACCCGCGAGCCCGACCTGTCCCGCGTCACCGCCTTCCTCGAGACCAAGACGGTCTGGCACCCCAAGGGCCGTTGACCTCGGCCCGCGTCGTCGTCCTCGCCGGCCCCAGCGGGGCCGGCAAGTCGCGCCTCGCCGCGCGGCTCCACGACGCCCACGGGTGGCCCATCGTTCGGCTGGACGACTTCTACCGCGACGAGGACGACCCGGCGATGCCGCGGTCGGCCGAGCTCGGCATCGTCGACTGGGACCACCCCGACTCGTGGAACCGCGAGGCCGCCGTGGAGGCGCTGGCCACGCTGGTCTCCACGGGGTCTGCCGCGACCCCGGTCTACGACATCGGCCTCAGCCGGGCCGTCGGCACCACGGTGGTCAGCGCCGGGCCTGACGACCTCGTCCTCACCGAGGGCATCTTCGCCGCCGAGATCATCGCCGACCTGAGCGAGCGCGGCCTGCTCGCCGGGGCGTACTGCGTCCACCACCACCGGTTGCTGACCTTCGCCTACCGCCTCCTGCGGGACCTGTCCGAGCGCCGCAAGCCGCCGTGGACGCTGGTCCGCCGCGGGCTCGCGCTCATGCGCGACGAGCCACGCGTCGTCGCCCGCCAGGAGGCCCTGGGTGCCCGCCCGGCCCGGGCCAGCGAGCTCGAGCCGCTGCTGTCCGCCCTGGCCCGCTGACGGGACGCACCTGCCGGAACCTCCCTGACGAGGTCCCCGAACGGCTCCGGGAACGCCCGCGGAGTTGGTAGGTTCGCACCACGCACGGGGTGGAGCAGGAGGGGGCAGGTCGGATGACGCAACCCGCGGGCGGCAACGGGAGTGCCGCGACGCCCGGCTGGTCCGCGCCCGGGTCCCCCACCCCTCCCGAGGCGCCGGTCGCGCCCGGAGCCGCCGCCCCGCCTGGGTCCCCCGTCCCCCCGCAGGCGCAGTACGCCCCGCCGCAGCCCCCGGCATACGCCGGCAGCGGTGCGCCCGGCACGGCGCTCCCGCCGGCCCACTGGTCCTCGGCCCTCACCGCGCACAAGCCGGGCATCATCCCGCTGCGGCCCCTGGGGCTCGGCGACATGATCGAGGGCGGCTTCGCGGCGATGCGGCGCAACCCGCGCACCTTCTTCGGGCTCGCGCTGCTCGTGACCCTCGCCGTCGTCGTCCTGCTCGGCACCCTCGGCGCCCTCGGCTACCTCGCCGCGACGACGTTCGGCGGCTCCGCCAGCGACGCCGTGCTCGCAGTGGGTGCCGTCGGTGGCCTCAGCCTGCTCTACGTGCTCACCGCCGTCACCGGCGTCGTCCTCACCGGCATGCTGTCCTACCCCGTCGGCGAGGCGGTCCTGGGCCGCAAGCCGACCACCGGCGAGGTGTGGCGGCACACGCGACGGATGATCCCCCGGCTGACGGGGCTCTGCCTGCTGATGCTCGTCCCCGTCGTCGTCGTCTTCGGCGGCCTCGTCGCCCTGGTCGTCCTCGCGTTCAGCCGCGGGTCGGACGCCGGCGGGGTGGTGGCGCTGCTTGCGGTGCTCGTGGCCGTGGGGCTCACCGCTTACCTGACGATCCGCGTGGTGCTGGCCACGCCGGCGCTGGTGCTCGAGGACCTCGGCGTCGTGGCGTCGCTCAAGCGCTCGTGGCGGCTGACCGAGGGGCGGTTCTGGCGGACCCTCGGCGTCCTCGTTGTGACCGGGCTGCTCGTCGGGATCGTCCAGCAGGTGCTCGGTTTCGGCTTCCAGTTCGCCGGGATGGCACTCGGGTTCGGCTTGGTGTCGACGACGCACGGCGACCCCAACGGACCGCTCTTCGCGCTCGCCACCGTCGGCACCTCCGTGCTCGGTGCCGGCCTGGCGGCCCTGCTCACCCAGCCGTTCTCGGCGGCGGTCTCCGCCCTGCTCTACACCGACGCGCGCATCCGGGCCGAGGGCTTCGACCTCGCCCTGGCCCGCGCGGTCTCCGGCGCCCCGGTGGGTCTGTGACGCTGTCGGCCCTCGCCGCGCTGCCCGCGCGGCTCGACCCCGGCAACGACGAGGCCCGCGCGTGGCTGCGCCAGGAGCTGTCCGACCCGGCATACCGCGACACCCGCGACCCGCTCCAGCGCGCGCTCGACGCGTTCGGCCGGTGGCTGTCGGACCTGCTCAGCGGGGTCCACGGGCCGTCGACGCCACTGCCGTCGGTGGTCGCCGGCCTCGTCGCGGTGCTGCTGCTGGTGCTCGGGATCGTTGCCCTGCGGTACGTGCGCCGCACCGCCCGACGGGCCGACGACAGCCCCCTGCCGGTGCTGGGCACCGAGGCCCTCACCGCGGCCGAGTACCGCGCCCGCGCCACCCGCGCGCTGGAGGAGGGCGGGTATGCCGCGTGCGTCCTCGACGCCGTGCGCGCCGTCGCGGCCGGGGCCGTCGAGCGGACGCTCCTGCAGGACGCGCCGTCGCTCACGGCCCGCGAGATCGCCGCGCGACTCGGACCGGTCTTCCCTCAGCACGCGACCGGGCTGCGCTCTGCGGCCGACCTCTTCGACGCCGTGGCCTACGGCGAGCAGCCCGCGTCCCGCCAGGAGGCGGAGGAGCTGCTGCGGCTGGAGCGGTCGGTGTCCGCGACCCGTCCGGTGCGCGTCGAGCCCGAACCCGCCGGTGCGGTGGTGCTGCCGTGACGCTGCAGGTCTGGGAGCGCGCGGCCGCGCGCGAGGCTACGCTGGACGCCTCCTCGGGCGCGCCGAGTGCTGGCGGGGCACCGGCTCGCGGCCGGCGACGCGCGCGCGGGCGGCTGCTCTGGGCCGGGGCGGTGCTGGTGGCGCTCGCCCTGGTCGCGCTCGCGGTCCAGGTGGGGCTGGCCCGGTCGGCCCACCGCGGCCAGGAGCTGGACCCGCAGAACACCGGCCCCGAGGGGGCGCGTGCCGTGGCCCGCGTCGTGGACGACAAGGGCACGCGGGTGCGGGTCGTCCGGAGCGAGGGCGCGCTCGACGGCGCCGAGGTCGACGGCCGCACCACGGTGGTCGTGACCCGCACCGACGCGCTGTCCGCCGAGACGGCACGCTCGATGCTCGACCACGCCCGCGGCGCGCGGCGGCTCGTGCTCGTCGCCCCCAGCCGGTTCCTGCTGACCGAGCTCGCGCTGCCGGTCGTGCCCGTCGCGCCGGCGACCGGTCCACGCGCGGTGCGGGCGGGGTGCAACCTCGACGGCCTCTCCCCGACCGACACGGTGGCGGGGGGCGCCGACCTGTACTCGTCCGAGGCCCCCGGAGCCACCCCGTGCTTCACCGTCGGCGACGGCTCCGGGCTGGTCTCCCTGCCGCCGTCCGGCGGCCACCCCGAGGTCGTGGTCCTCGGCGACACCCGCCTGCTGCGGAACGACTCGGTCACCCGCCTCGACGCCGCGGGTGTGGCCGTCCGGCTGCTCACCCGTGGCGACTCGGTGGTCTGGTACGTCCCGTCGTTCCTCGACGTCACGAGCAGTGACACCACGGCCACCTCTCCGGTCCCGAAGGCGATCGGACCGCTGGTGTTCCTGGCACTGTGGGCGCTGCTGGTGCTGATGGTCTGGCGCGGTCGTCGCTTCGGGCCGCTGGTGACCGAGCCGCTGCCCGCCGTCGTGAAGGCGATCGAGACGACCCAGAGCCGCGGCCGCCTCTACCGCAAGGCGGGTGACGCCGGTCGCGCCGGCGAGGCCCTGCGCGCCCGGACCGTCCGCCGCCTCGCCGCCCGGCTCGGCCTGCCCGCGGGCGCGTCCGCGGCGGCCGTGGCCCGGGCCGCGGCCGAGGCCACCGGCCAGGACGCGGCCCACGTCTCGGCCACGCTGGCCGGGCCTCCCCCCACCTCGGAGTCGGCCCTGGTCGACCTCGCCCACGACCTGTCGCAACTCGAGAAGGATGTGCGCCGCGCATGACCGACCACCCGACCACCCCCGCCCCGCCCACCGGGACCGCTGCGGCACCAGCCGGTGCCGCAGCCGCCGGCGCCGTCCCCGCAGGCAGCGTCCCGGCAGGCAGCGTCCCGGCAGGCGCAGTGCACACGCCCTCGGGGGCCCGCGACGAGCGGGACGAGCACGCCCGCGCCGCCCTCATGGCGGTGCGCACCGAGGTCGGCAAGGCCGTCGTGGGCCAGGACGCCGCCGTCGCAGGCATCCTCATCGCGCTGCTGTGCCGCGGGCACATCCTGCTCGAGGGGGTGCCCGGCGTGGCCAAGACCCTGCTCGTGCGCAGCGTCGCCGCGGCCCTGGACGTGCAGACGAAGCGGGTGCAGTTCACCCCCGACCTCATGCCGGGCGACGTCACCGGGTCCCTGGTCTATGACAACGCCACCTCGGAGTTCTCGTTCCGCGAGGGACCGGTCTTCACCAACCTGCTGCTGGCGGACGAGATCAACCGGACACCGCCCAAGACGCAGGCCTCCCTGCTCGAGGCGATGGAGGAGCGCCAGGTCTCCGTCGACGGCAGCCCGCGCCGGCTGCCGACGCCGTTCCTCGTGGCCGCCACCCAGAACCCCGTCGAGTACGAGGGCACCTACCCGTTGCCCGAGGCGCAGCTCGACCGGTTCCTGCTCAAGGCGGTCCTGCCGCTGCCGCCCCGCGAGGACGAGATCTCGGTGATCAGCCGCCACGCGGCCGGCTTCGACCCCCGCGACCTCGCGGCAGCCGGCCTGCGCGCGGTCGCGAGCGCCGATGACGTCGAGGCCGGCGCCGCCCGGGTCCGGCACGTCCAGGTGAGCCCGGAGGTCGCGGCATACATCGTGGACATCGCCCGGGCGACGCGGACCTCACCGTCCCTCTCCCTCGGGGTGAGCCCGCGCGGAGCCACCGCACTGCTGGCCACGAGCCGCGCCTGGGCGTGGCTCAACGGCCGCACCTTCGTCACGCCGGACGACGTGAAGTCGCTCGCGCAGGCGACGCTCGCGCACCGTCTCTCGCTGCGCCCCGAGGCCGAGCTGGAGGGTGTCGCGGTGTCGGCCGTGCTCGACGCCGCCATCGGCTCGGTGCCGGTGCCCCGCTGACCGTGTTCGTCACCGGCCGCCTCCTCGCGCTCGTGCTCCTCGGAGCCGTGCCCGTCCTCGTGCGCCCGGACACCACCACCGTGTGGGCCTGGGTCGGGGTGTGCCTCGTCGCGGCCGCGCTCGACCTGGCGCTCACCGGGTCGCCGCGCGCGCTGCGGGTCGACCGTGTGCCGGTCGCGCCCGTGCGCCTCGGCGAGGGCACGTCGACGACCCTGCTCGTCGACAACCCGGGCAACCGGCGGTTCCGTGGCTCGCTGCGCGACGCGTGGCAGCCGTCGGCCGGCGCCACGGGGACGCGCCACCGCCTCGCGGTGCCCGGCGGCGAGCGCAGGCAGGTGACCACGTCGCTGCTGCCCACCCGGCGGGGCGACCGGCTGGCGGACCGCGTGACGGTCCGCCGGCTCGGCCCGCTCGGCCTCGTCGGCCGGCAGGCGTCGTTCGCCGTCCCCGGCCACGTCCGCGCGCTGCCGCCGTTCCACTCCCGCAAGCACCTGCCGTCCCGGCTGGCCCGGCTGCGCCAGCTCGACGGCCGCTCGGCCGTGCGCACCCGCGGCCAGGGCACGGAGTTCGACTCGCTGCGCGACTACGTCGACGGCGACGACGTCCGCAGCATCGACTGGCGCGCCACGGCCCGGCGCCGCACCACGGTCGTGCGCACCTGGCAGCCCGAGAAGGACCGCCACATCATCCTCGTGCTCGACACGTCACGGACGTCGGCGGGCAGGGTCGGCGACGTCCCGCGCCTCGACTCGGCCATGGACGCCGCGCTGCTGCTCGCTGCCCTGGCCTCCCGGGCGGGCGACCGGGTGGACCTCGTCGCCGGTGACCGCCGGGTGCACCGCAAGGTGGTCGGGGCCAGCCGTACCGAGCTGCTCCCGGACCTCGTCACCGCGATGGCCCCGCTCGAGCCGGCCCTCGTCGAGGCGGACTGGCCCCTGCTCGTCTCGGAGGTCTCGCGGGTGAGCCGCCAGCGCGGGCTCGTGGTGCTGCTGACGCCGCTCGAGCCGTCCGCCGTCGAGGAGTCGCTGCTCGCGCCGCTGTCCGTCCTCGCCCAGCGCCACCGCGTGGTGCTCGCGTCGGTGTCGGACCCGGCGCTCACGGCGATGGTGGAGGCGCACGACGACGGCCGCACGGCCTACGACGCCGCGGCTGCAGCGCGGACGATCGCGCTGCGCGAGCGCACCGGGGCCGCCCTCGGGCGGCTGGGGGTGGACGTCCTCGACGCCGACCCCGAGCAGCTGCCCGTCGCCCTGGCCGACCACTACCTGTTGCTGAAGTCCCGCGGCCTGCTCTGAGGGGACCGTGCCGGCCACGGAGGGACCAGTCTGGGCGAGGCCGTGCTCCTCGTTCTCCAGCGGCGTCAGCCGCAGCGCTCAGGCGGGGAACACACCGCTGGAGAGGTACCGGTCCCCGCGGTCGCAGACCACGAAGACGATCGTCGCTCCCTCGACCTCCCGGGCCACCTGGAGGGCAGCCCAGCAGGCGCCGGCCGCGGAGACACCGCCGAAGATGCCCTCCTGGCGGGCCAGCTGGCGGGCCGTCTCCTCGGCGTCGGCCTGCGTGACCTCCATGGTCCGGTCCACGGCCGACGGGTCGAAGATCCTCGGCACGTACTCCGGTGGCCAGGCGCGGATGCCGGGGATCTTGGATCCCTCCGCGGGCTGCGCCCCGACGACCTGGACGCCGGGGTTGCGCGACTTCAGGAACCGCGAGACCCCGGTGATCGTGCCGGTCGTGCCCATCGCCGAGACGAAGTGCGTGATCCGACCGTCGGTCTGGCGCCACAGCTCCGGGCCGGTCCCCTCCTCGTGGGCCCGGGGGTTGTCCGGGTTGCCGAACTGGTCAAGGACCCGGCCGCGACCCTCCCGCTCCATCCGGGTCACGACGTCGCGGGCCTCTTCCATCCCGCCCTCCGCCGAGGTGAGGACCAGCTGGGCTCCGTACGCCTTCATCGTCTGGATCCGCTCGGTGGAGGCGTCCTCGGGCATCACGATGACCAGCGGGTACCCGCTGATCGCCGCCGCCATCGCCAACCCGATGCCCGTGTTCCCGGACGTGGCTTCCAGGAGCGTGTCGCCCGGGGAGATCTCCCCTCGCGCCTCGGCACCCCGGATCATGCTGATCGCGGGCCGGTCCTTCACCGAGCCGGCCGGGTTGTTCCCCTCGAGCTTGGCGAGCAGCACGTTGCCGCGGCGTTCGTTCTCCGGCCCCGGCAGACGCTGCAGACGCACGAGCGGGGTGTCGCCGATGACGTCTTCCATCGTGGGGTAGGGCGCAGGATTGCTCACCGCCGGAGTCTACGGCGGCGGCCACCGGGTAGCCGCAGCCGAGTCCTCGACCACCCCCTGTCCACCGAGCACGAACCGGTCCGCGAGCCGGCTTCAGCGGAAGGGCGCGGCGTCAGCCGGCGACAGGGACGTCGAAGCCGCGCTCGGACTCGGCGAGGTCGCCGGTCTCGCCCCGGTGGTGCGCCCACCGGCCGAGGGTGAAGACGTAGGTCAGGAACGCGCCCTCTGCGAGCAGGCCGATGCCGATACGCGCCCAGGTGGGCAGGCCGGACGGCGTCACGAACGCCTCGATCAGCCCGGACACGAGCAGCAGCACGACGAGCCCGAGGGACACCCCCAGGGCGGCCCGGCCCTCCTCCGCCAGCGCCCGCACCCGCGACCGCGGACCCGGCGACACCCATGCCCAGAACAGCCGCAGCCCCACCCCGGCCGCCACGAAGACACAGGTGAGCTCGAGCATCCCGTGCGGCAGGATCAGGCCGAAGAACAGGTCCCCCCGGCCGTGGCGCACCATGATCGAGCCGACGACCGCGACGTTGAGCACGTTCGTGACGAGCAGGAACACCACGGGCAGGCAGAACACGCCGAGGGCGATGCACAGCGCGGCGAGCCAGAAGTTGTTGGTCCACACGTGCAGCGCGAACGACGTCGCGGCGTACTCGCTGTAGTAGCTGGCGAAGTCGTTGTTGACGAGCTGGTCGATCTCCTGCGGGGTGGCGAACGAGCTCTCCACGCGGGGGTGGTCGAGCAGCCACCAGCCGATGACGAACGCGAGGACGACGTCGACCACCAGGACGGTGAGCCACCACCAGCGCATCCGGTACAGGGCGGCGGGGAACGACACGGCGGCGAACCGACCGGCGTCCGACCACGACAGCGTCCGCGTGCCGGCCGACCGCGAGCGGGCACGGGCCAGCAGCATCGACAGGTAGCCGACGAGCGAGGCGTCGGGCGCGGTCGAGCGGATCATCGACAGGTGCGTCGCGACGCGCTGGTATCGGTCGAGGATCTCGTCGGCGTCCGCCCCGGTCAGCCGTCGCTGCCTGGTCAGCTCGTCGAGCCGTTCCCATTCCCCCCGGTGGGCGGCCACGAAGGCGTCCAGGTCCACATCGGCCACCCTAGCCGCCGGCCGCCGTTACAGTGGCCGACATGAGCAGCAGCACCGTGGGGGTCGGTGCGGACGACCTGGTGACGGGTGAGGCCGTCGCCCTGGACCTGCCGAGCGCGGGCATCGGCCTGCGCATCGTCTCGGGCCTCATCGACTACGTCGTCGGCATCCTCGTCCTCATCGCGCTGCAGATCGGCGCCGACGCCGTCTTCGGTGGCGTGGACACGGCGCTGGCCCTGGCGATGACGACCCTCGCGACCATCGCGGCGCTCGTGGCCCTGCCCACGACGTTCGAGACCCTCACCCGCGGAAAGACCCTGGGACACCTGGCGCTCGGGCTGCGGACCGTGCGCGACGACGCGGGCCCCATCGGCTTCCGGCAGGCCCTCACCCGGGCGATGCTCGGGGTGGTCGAGGTGTACGGGTGCAGCGGCGTCCCCGCGCTGGTGTGCGCGGCCGTGTCCTCGCGGGGCAAGCGCCTCGGGGACCTGCTGGCCGGCACCTACGTCGTGCGGGACCGGCAGCGGATCAAGCTGCCGAGTCCCACCCAGATGCCGCAGCAGCTCGCCGGCTGGGCGGCCACCGCAGACCTCCCACCGCTGCCCGACCCGCTGGCCGTCGCCGTCCGCCAGTTCCTCGCGCGGGCGCACACCTTCGCGCCGCCCGTGCGCGAGCAGCTCGGCTCGCGCCTGCTGGAGGAGGCGCGCCCCTACGTCGCACCGGCACCGCCGCCCGGCCACCACGCCGAGTACGTCCTCATGGCGATGCTCGCCGAGCGCCGCACCCGTGACGCCGACCGGCTGGCCCGCGAGGCCCGGCTGCGCGAGCGGCTCCTGCCGCCCGACCCAGCGGGCTCCCTCCCCTCCCGGCCGCAGGCGCCCGCACCCGCTGCCGGGACGGGCCCCGGCGGCACGTCGACTCAGGCCAGCAGCTCGGCGTAACCCGGCTTCACGACCTCGTCGATGATGGCGAGCCGCTCGTCGAACGGGATGAACGCCGACTTCATCGCGTTGATCGTGACCCAGCGCAGGTCCTCCAGCGACCAGCCGGCCTCCTGCACGAGCAGCCCCATCTCCCGACTCATCGACGTGCCGCTCATGAGCCGGTTGTCGGTGTTGACCGTGACCCGGAACCGCAGTCGCTTGAGCAGCGAGATCGGGTGCAGCGCAATGGATTCCGCTGCCCCCGTCTGGACGTTGCTGCTCGGGCACATCTCGAGCGGGATGCGCATGTCCCTGACGTATGCCGCGAGCCGGCCGAGGTGCACGTCGGCCGGGTCCGCGGCGATCGCCGCCGCGACGTCGTCGCCGAAGGGACGGCCCTTGACCACGAGGTCGTCGACGATGCGCACACCGTGCCCGAGACGGTCGGCGCCACACCACTGGATCGCCTCCCAGATGCTCGGCAGGCCGAACGCCTCGCCGGCGTGGATGGTGAAGTGGGCGTTCTCGCGGCGCAGGTACTCGAACGCGTCGAGGTGCCGCGTGGGTGGGAACCCGGCCTCTGCCCCGGCGATGTCGAACCCGGCGACCCCGCGGTCCCGGTAGCGCACGGCCAGCTCGGCGATCTCGGTGCTCTTGGCGGCGTGCCGCATGGCGGTGAGGAGGGCGGTGACACGGATGGGGTTGCCGGCCTTCGCCGCCTCTTCCTCGCCCTCGCGGAAGCCGGCGTTGACCGCCTCGACGACGTCCTCGAGCTCGAGGCCCTGGGTCAGGTGCTGCTCGGGCGCGTAGCGGCTCTCGGCATACACGACCCCGTCGGCGGCGAGGTCGACGACGCACTCGCGCGCGACCCGGCGCAGGCCGTCGGCGGTCTGCATCACCGCCAGGGTGTGGTCGAAGGTCTCGAGGTAGCGCACCAGCGAGCCGGAGTCCGCGCTCTCGCGGAACCAGTCGCCCAGCGCCTCGGCGTCCCCCGCCGGGAGGCCGGTGTAGCCGACCTCGTCGGCGATCTCGAGGATGGTCTGCGGGCGCAGGCCTCCGTCGAGGTGGTCGTGCAGCAGCGCCTTGGGGGCGCGGGCGATGAGCTCCTCGGTCGTCAGCGCGGCGGTCCCGCCCTCGGCGCCCTCGGCGTACTCGTCGCCAGTGCCGTCCCTGCCGTCCCTGCGACCGAAGATCACGCGCCCTCCTCCTCGCGGTTGACCGTCTCCGGCGAGAACGCCGGCAGGCAGACAGCGACGTACTCGGCGCCCTCCGGGCCGGTGGAGTAGCGGATCCGCTCCCCCGCCCGGGTCAGGACGCTCTGCCCTGCCTCGACCCGCAGCCGGCCACCGTCGTGGTCGACGAGGACCGCTCCGGCCAGGACCAGGGTGTACTCGTCGAAGGCCGGCGCCTGGAACGGCTCGGTCCAGTCCGCCGGGGCCTTCATGTGGGCGATCGAGACGCCCTCGGAGCCGGTGTTCACCCGACCCACGTGTTCGTCGATGACCTTACCGCCGGGGACGGGGATGGTGGTGGGGGACGCGATCAGCTCTGGCACGAGCCCACCCTAGTGCGTGGCCTCCAGGGACTTGTCGTATGCGAACGGTCGTGCTTTTATGAGCGGGTGAGCAAGGGCGAGGAGACGCGGGAGGCGGTGCTGGCCGAGGCGCTGGCGCAGTCGAGCCGGGTCGGCCTGCGGGGGATCACCATCGGCGGCCTCGCCGACGCGATGGGCATGTCCAAGAGCGGGCTGTTCTCGCACTTCGGCTCCAAGGAGGGACTGCAGACCGCGGTCCTCGAGTTCGCTGCGGACCACTTCGCCCGCCTCGTCATCCGGCCCGCGCTGCGCGAGCCGCGGGGCGAGCCCCGCCTGCGCATGCTCTTCGAGCGCTGGCTCGGCTGGGGCGGGTACAGCGACTACGCCCTGCCCGGCGGCTGCATCTTCGTCTCCGTCGCGAGCGAGTTCGACGACGAACCCGACACACCCGTCCGGGACAAGGTCGTGACCACCGAGCGCGACCTCCTCGACACCATCGAGACCATCGTGCGCGGCGGTGTCGCCGAGGGCCAGTTCGCGACGGACACCGACGCCGGCGCGTTCGCCCAGGACATGCTGGCGATCGTCCTCGGCTACAACTTCTCCGCGCGGCTGCTGCGCGACGACGCAGCCGCCGCGCGTGCCCGGGCGGCCTTCGACCGCCTGGTCGACCACATCCGCGCCTGACCTGCCGGTCACCGTCCCGAGGAGCTGCCATGTCGGCAGAAAAAAGCACGATCGATCGTTTCAGTATCTCGGCTGCGATCCCCGCGCGCGTGCCCGCGCCGGCCGTGCCCAGGCAACGCGCACGGCGGACCCCGCCGCCGGCCACGCCCCCGCTGCTGCGCCTGGCGTTCGACCGGCTCGAGCGCACGCCCGCGGTCGGCGGCTGGCTCGCCGAGCGGCTCTGGTTCCGCCTTCCCGCACCGCCCTCCGCGGCCGAGCGCGAGCGCCGGACCCCACCGGGCGGTGAGCCGTTCGAGACCGAGTGGTCCGAGGGCGTCGTCCGCGGACGGGTCTACGGCGACTGGGGGCTGCCCACGGCATACCTCGTCCACGGCTGGGGCGGCTGGTGGCAGCAGCTGTCCGCGCACGTCCAGCCGCTGCTCGACCGCGGGCTGTGCGTCGTCGCGTTCGACGCGCCCAGCCACGGCGGCTCGGACGCCGGCCGCTTCGGCAGCCGGTCGACCACGTTCGTCGAGATGGGCGAGGCGCTGGCGGCGGTCGCCGCCGACTTCGGCCGTCCCGCCGTCGTGGTCGCGCACTCCGCCGGGTCGATGGCGTCGCTGCTGGCGATCGACGGCGGGCTCGACGTCGGGGCGCTGGCCCTGATCGCGCCACCGGTCTCGGTCGACCCGATCCAGCGCCTGGTCGCGACGTCGCTGGGGGTCGGCCCGCGCTCCGAGCGGGTCATGCGCGAGCGCGCCGAGCGCCGCGTGGGCCTGCCGATGCAGGCCCTGGACCTCGTCGACCTCGCCTCACGCCAGCGCTCCCTCCCCCGGCTGCTCGTGGTGCACGACCGCCGCGACCGCGAGGCGCCCCTGGCGGGCGCAGTCGAGCTCGTCACCGCCTGGCACGGCGCGAGGCTGGTCATCACGGACGACCTCGGTCACCACCGGGTCATGTGGCACCCGGACGTGGTCGCCCGCGTCGCCGGGCTTGCGGGTGAGGCCGCCGAGGAGGTCAGGCGATCCGCTCGATGACCAGTGGCAGCAGGTCGGGGCGCGAGCCCTCGGGTGCGATCGTGAACGCGCCGTCGAGCGCCTCCAGGGCCCGCTCGAACCGCTCCGGGGTGTCGGTGTGCAGCGTCAGCAGCTTCTCCCCACCGCGGACGACCGCTCCGGGCTTGGCGTGCATCTCCACGCCTGCGCCGGCCTGCACCGGGTCCTCCTTGCGGGCCCGACCGGCGCCGAGGCGCCAGGCCGCGACACCCACCTTGAGGGCGTCGAGCTCGGTGAGCACACCGTCGGCCGGCGCGAGCACCTCGTGCGTCTCCTTCGCGACGGGCAGCTCGGCATCCAGGTCGCCGCCCTGCGCGCGGATCATCGCCTTCCAGGCGTCCATCGCGCGGCCGTCCTTGAGGGCGTCGGCCGGGTCCACGTCGTCGCGCCCTGCCGCAGCCAGCATCTCGCGAGCCAGCGCCAGGGTGAGCTCGCCGACGTCCTCGGGCCCACCGCCGGCCAGGACCTCGACCGACTCGCGGACCTCGAGGGCGTTGCCCGCCGTGAGGCCGAGCGGCACCTGCATGTTCGTGAGCAGCGCGACGGTGTTCACGCCTGCGTCGGTGCCCAGGTCGACCATGGTCCGGGCGAGCTCGCGCGCGTCCTCGACCGTCTTCATGAAGGCGCCGCTGCCGACCTTGACGTCGAGGACCAGCGCGCCCGTGCCCTCGGCGATCTTCTTGCTCATGATCGACGAGGCGATGAGCGGGATCGCCTCGACCGTGCCGGTCACGTCGCGCAGCGCGTAGAGCTTCTTGTCGGCGGGAGCCAGGCCGGCCCCGGCGGCGCAGATCACTGCACCGACGTCCTCGAGCTGGCGCATCATCTCGTCGTTGCTGAGGGCTGCCCGCCACCCGGGCACCGACTCGAGCTTGTCGAGGGTGCCGCCGGTGTGGCCGAGGCCCCGGCCCGACAGCTGCGGCACCGCGACGCCGCAGGCCGCCACGAGGGGGGCCAGCGGCAGGGTGATCTTGTCGCCGACGCCGCCGGTCGAGTGCTTGTCGGCGGTGGGACGCGACAGCGACGAGAAGTCCATCCGCTCGCCGGACGCGATCATGGCCGCCGTCCACCGGGAGATCTCGCGCCGGTTCATGCCGTTGAGCAGGATCGCCATGGCCAGGCTGGACATCTGCTCGTCGGCGACGACCCCGCGGGTGTACGCGTCGATCACCCAGTCGATCTGCGCGTCCGACAGCTCCTGCTTGCCGCGCTTGGTGATGATGACGTCGACGGCGTCGAAGGACTCGCTCATGGCCTCATCGTGTCAGACCGGCGACCCCCGCCGACACGCGCTCCGACGCGTGCTCCGGGGCAAGTCGCCGACGCCCGTCGCCTACCGCCCCCGCATCTCGGGCGACTCGTGACGTTTCCGGCAGCAATGGCCGGCCGCGGCATGAGTCCGGGGCGCCTCGTGACGTTTCCGGCACCAGTCGCCCTCGACGGCAGCACCGCGGAGGTGTGCCGCGC
>NZ_JBHUYG010000017.1:0-48492 GCF_042668795.1 Pedococcus sp. NPDC057267
ACCCCGAGCCCCCCCGCGACCAGCGCGCGCCCGAGGGGCAGACGAGCGTCCCTCACGCGCCGGCCTCCCCGGGTCAGGCGCTGCGCGCCCGGGCAGCCGCGCGGGCGCGCAGGGTCTGGTCGAGCTCGACCTTGCGGATGCGGACCGCGTCGGGGGTGACCTCGACGCACTCGTCCTCGCGGCAGAACTCCAGGCTCTGCTCGAGGCTGAGCTTGCGCGGCGGGACGATCTTCTCGAAGTTGTCCGAGGAGGAGGCGCGCACGTTGGTGAGCTTCTTCTCCTTGGTGATGTTGACGTCCATGTCGTCGGCGCGGGAGTTCTCGCCGACGATCATGCCCTCGTACACCTCGGTGCCCGGGTCGGTGAACAGCGTGCCGCGCTCCTGCAGGTTCACCATGGCGTATGCCGTGACGACACCCTGGCGGTCGGCGACCAGCGACCCGCTGACGCGGGTCGTGATGGTGCCGAACCACGGCTCGTAGTCCTCGAACACGTGGTGGGCGATGCCGGTGCCGCGGGTCTCGGTGAGGAACTCGGTGCGGAAGCCGATGAGGCCGCGGCTCGGCACGAGGAACTCCATCCGGATCCAGCCGGTGCCGTGGTTGACCATCTGCTCCATGCGGCCCTTGCGGGCGGCCAGGATCTGGGTGATGGCGCCGAGGAACTCCTCGGGGGTGTCGATGGTGAGGCGCTCGACGGGCTCGTGCAGCTTGCCGTCGACCTGCTTGGTGACCACCTGCGGCTTGCCGACGGTGAGCTCGTAGCCCTCGCGGCGCATCTGCTCGACGAGGATCGCGAGCGCGAGCTCGCCACGGCCCTGGACCTCCCAGGCATCGGGGCGCTCGGTCGGCAGGACCCGCAGCGAGACGTTGCCGACGAGCTCCTTGTCGAGGCGGTCCTTGACCATGCGGGCGGTGACCTTGGAGCCGCGGACCCGTCCCACCATGGGGCTGGTGTTGGTGCCGATGGTCATCGAGATGGCCGGCTCGTCGACGGTGATGACCGGCAGCGCCACGGGGTTCTCGGCGTCGGCCAGGGTCTCGCCGATCATGATGTCGGGGATGCCCGCGATGGCGATGATGTCGCCGGGGCCGGCCGACTCCGCGGGCTTGCGCTCGAGCGCCTCGGTCATGAGCAGCTCGGTGATCTTGACCCGCTCGGTGCTGCCGTCGGTCTTGATCCAGGCGACCTGCTGGCCCTTCCTGATCGTGCCGTTGTGCACGCGCAGCAGGGCGAGGCGGCCGAGGAAGTTGGACGCGTCGAGGTTGGTGACGTGGGCCTGCAGGGGCGCCTCGTCGTCGTAGGTCGGCGCGGGGATGGTGCCGAGGATGGTCTCGAACAGCGCCTCGAGGTTGTCGGCGTCCGGCAGGCCGCCGTTCTCGGGACGGTTCAGGGACGCGCGCCCGGCCTTGGCCGAGGCGTAGACGATGGGGAACTCGATCTGGTGCTCGTCGGCGTCGAGGTCCATGAACAGCTCGTAGACCTCGTCGACGACCTCGGCGATCCGGCTGTCGGGGCGGTCCACCTTGTTGATGCACAGGACGACCGGCATCTTCGCGGCCAGCGCCTTGCGCAGCACGAAGCGGGTCTGCGGCAGCGGGCCCTCGGAGGCGTCCACGAGGAGCACGACGCCGTCGACCATCGACAGGCCGCGCTCGACCTCGCCGCCGAAGTCGGCGTGGCCGGGGGTGTCGATGATGTTGATGGTGGCGCCGTCCGCGAGGCCGGCGTCCGCCGCGGCCTTGCCGCGGTAGTGGATCGCCGTGTTCTTCGCGAGGATGGTGATGCCCTTCTCGCGCTCGAGGTCGCCACTGTCCATCGCACGCTCGTCGACGTGCTGGTGCTCGCCGAACGCGCCGGCCTCCCAGAGCATCTTGTCGACGAGGGTGGTCTTTCCGTGGTCGACGTGGGCAACGATGGCGACGTTGCGGATGTCGTCGCGGGTCTTCATGGGCATGAAGACCATTGTCTCAGGGTTTCGGGGCCGCGATGACCACGGCCCCGGCCGGGCCCGCTCGTGCTCAGCGCAGGCGGGCCGCGACGGCGTCGACGATCGGGAGGTCCGCGGGGAGCCAGGGCACGGCATACAGCTCGTCAGCCCCGAGCCAGCGGAGCTCGTCGTGGTCCTCGATGGGGGCCGGCTCCCCCGAGGTGACGCGCGCCCAGTAGACGGTCATCGCGTAGGCACCGCCGAGGGGCCACCGCCCGTCGGGCAGCGGCCCGGGGAGCACCTCCCCCACCTCGACCTCCACACCCAGCTCCTCGAGGAGCTCGCGCCGAAGGGCCTCGACGACGCCCTCACCGGGGTCGACCTTGCCGCCGGGGAACTCCCACCCGCCGGCCAGCGCAGGGGGTTCGGTCCGGCGCGCGGCGAGCAGCCGGGTCGGTGCCACGAGGTCGTCGACGACCGCAGCCCCGGCGACCGGACGCAGGGAGGAACCACCTGCAAGCGCTGCGTCCTCGGTCATCTGCCCCCGTTTGCATGGATCGTCCTGAGGTGTCCCATCCTGCCGCAGGATCGAGGCAACGCGGCGTCCGCAACAGGAGAATCTCCACCACGTCACGATTCGGCATCACTGACCTGACGTCGCTTCACCCCGTGAACCGGAAGGACCACACTCAACTCGCCCACCACCGGCGAGCCCTGATCACCCGATCCCGGCAGTCCGACGGCGCGTCGACGCGACGGAGGTTTGTCCCACCCATGACGGTGCCCCTCGAGGTCAGCCCCACCGGCTCCGGACCCCAGCCCGAGGACGTCCTCCTCGGTGAGTCACGCATCGAGGGCCGGTCGCTCGGCCAGATCGCGTGGCGTCGCCTGCGCCGGGACAGGGTCGCCATGGCCGGCGGCGCCGTGCTGGTGTTCCTCATCCTCGTGGCGGTCTTCGCGCCCCTCATCGTCAAGGTCCTCGGACACCCGCCGAACGAGTTCCACCAGAACCTCGTGGACACCGAGAACGGCACGTTGGGTGCCAAGGGTCCCCTGGGCGGGATGTCGTGGAAGTTCCTCATGGGTGTCGAGCCGGTCAACGGACGCGACCTGTTCAGCCGGGTCGTGTACGGCTCCCGGATCTCCCTGCTCATCGCCTTCTTCGCCACCCTGCTGTCGGTCCTCATCGGCTCCACGCTCGGGATCGTCGCGGGCTACGTGGGCGGCTGGGTGGACGCGGCGATCAGTCGTCTCATGGACGTCTTCCTCGCGTTCCCGCTCCTGGTCTTCGCCATCGCCCTGGCCGGGGTCGTGCCTGACAAGGCCTTCGGCCTCTCCGGCGACGCGCTGCGCATCGTCATGCTGATCTTCATCATCGGGTTCTTCAACTGGCCCTACATCGGGCGCATCGTCCGCGGGCAGGCACTGTCCCTGCGCGAGCGCGAGTTCGTCGACGCAGCCAAGGGGCTCGGCGCACGCTCGCCGTACATCCTGGTGCGGGAGATGCTGCCGAACCTGCTCGCGCCCATCCTCGTCTACGCGACCCTGTTGATCCCCACGAACATCCTGTTCGAGGCCGCCCTGTCGTTCCTCGGCGTCGGCATCCAGCCCCCGACCGCCTCGTGGGGCGGCATGCTCTCCGACGCAGTGACGTACTACACGATGCCGCACTTCCTGCTCTGGCCCGGACTCGCGATCTTCGTGACCGTGCTCGCGTTCAACCTGTTCGGCGACGGACTGCGGGACGCCCTCGACCCCCGAGCCCGTTGACCCACGGCGCTCGGCCCTCTGAAACACCACGAAAGGGTGAACACACCATGAGATCTGGAAGAGCGGCAATCACGGCCATCACCGCGGTCGCGGCGCTGGGCCTGGCCGCCTGCGCGGGGGGCGGGGGCACCACGTCGTCGTCGGGCTCCGGGGGGTCCGGGGGATCCGCCACCCCCAGCTTCAACGCCGCGGTGAAGGCCGTCTACAACCCCTCCGACAAGAAGGGCGGCATCGTCAAGTTCGCCGACGAGGGCGAGCCGGACAGCACCGACCCGGGCGACACGTACTACGGCTACACGTGGGACTTCATCCGCCTCTACACGCGGTCGCTCACGATGTTCACCGTGGCGCCGGGTGACAAGAGCAACCAGCTGGTCGGCGACCTGGCCGAAGGCCTGGGCAAGGCGACCGACGGTGGCAAGACCTGGACGTACAAGCTGCGCTCCGGCCTGAAGTTCGAGGACGGCACGCCCATCACGTCCAAGGACGTCAAGTACGGCGTCGAGCGCTCGACCGACAAGACGACCTTCCCCGACGGCCCGACCTACTACGACTCGCTGCTCAACTGGCCCAAGGGCTGGGCGGGTCCGTACAAGTCCAAGGGCATGAACACCGACTCGGCGATCTCGACCCCGGACGACCTGACGATCGTCTTCCACCTCAAGGCCCCGTTCTCCAGCTTCGACTACCTGGCCATGACGCCGCAGACGGCCCCCGTGCCGCAGGCGAAGGACACGGGTGCGAAGTACAAGGAGCACGTGGTCTCCAGCGGCCCGTACATGTTCGACACCTACGCCTCGGGCAAGAGCTTCACGCTCAAGCGGAACCCGAACTGGAGCGCGAGCACGGACCCGAACCGCAAGGCCCTGCCTGACGGCTACGAGTACGACATGAACGTCAACAGCGACGACATCGACAACCGGATCGTCGCCGGCGACCTCGACATCGCCGCCGTGGGCACGGGTGTCACGCCCGCCACGCAGAGCCGGGTGCTGTCCGACCCGACCCTGAAGGCGCGGGCCGACAACGCCACGCTCGCCCGCCTCTGGTACACCTCGATCAACCCGACGGTGAAGCCGTTCGACAACATCAACTGCCGCATCGCGGTCGAGTACGCCATGGACCGCACGTCCTACCAGACGGCGTACGGCGGCCCGTTCGCCGGCGGCGACCAGGCCACGACGCTGCTGCCCCCCGTCATCCCGGGCTACCAGAAGTTCGACGACTACCCGACCCCGGGCGGCAAGGGTGACCTCGCCAAGGCGAAGGAGTACCTCGGCAAGTGCGGGCAGCCGAACGGCTTCTCCACCAACATCTCCTACCGCAACGAGCGGCCCAAGGAGAAGGCGGCCGCCGAGGCCTGGCAGCAGCAGCTGGCCAAGGTCGGGATCAAGGTGACCCCCAAGGGCTACGCCAAGAAGGACTACTTCTCGACCTACGCCGGCAACCCGCCGTTCGTGGTCAAGAACGACCTCGGCCTCGTGATCAACGGTTGGGGCGCGGACTGGAACGACGGGTACGGCTTCCTGTCCCAGATCACCGACAGCCGCGTGATCCGGGACACCGGCGGCTCCTCGAACACCAGCGTCCGGCTCCCGCAGGTCGACCAGCTCCTCGACCAGGCGGCGACCGAGCTCGACGTCACCAAGCGCAACGCCATCTGGGGCCAGGTCGACAAGGCGGTCATGGACCAGGCCGTGATCTACCCCGGCGTCTACGCCAAGAGCCTGCTGCTGCGCGGGAAGAACCTCACGAACGTCTTCGTCAACCCGCAGTTCGGCATGTACGACTACCTGTCCCTCGGCAAGCCGTGACCCGGTGACCGACAGTCCACTCTGAGCCAAGGCAGGTGAACGCCTCCGACGGCCGGTCCGGGCCCGACCCGGGCCGGCCGTCACGGCAACCAACGTGGTGACCTACATCCTCCGCAGACTGGTCGCGGCAGCGATCCTCCTGCTGATCGTCAGCATGGTCGTCTTCGCGATCTTCTACCTCTTCCCCCGGTGGGCCGGGGCCACGCCCGAGACCCTGGCGACGAGGTACGTCGGACGCAGCGCGACCGCCCAGACGGTCAAGGCGACGGCCCAGGCCCTCGGCTTCTACGACCCCGTGTGGTTGCAGTACTGGCACTGGCTCAAGGCGGTCTTCGTGGGCCAGGACTACAACATGGGGGCCGAGATCGAGCACTGCCCCGCGCCCTGCCTGGGCTTCTCGTTCCAGAGCAAGACCCCCGTCTGGCCGGACATCGTCGACCGCGCGCCCGTGACGTTCTCGCTGGCCGCCGGTGCCTCGATCCTGTGGCTCTTCGCAGGCGTGGCCACCGGTGTCGTGTCGGCCCTGCGCCGAGGCTCGTTCTTCGACCGTGCCGCCATGTCCGCGGCGCTCGGGGGCGTGTCGCTGCCCATCTTCTTCACCGGCCTGATCGGGCTGGCGTTCTTCAGCTACCAGATCCCCATCTTCGCGGCGGGCGGCTCCTACACGCCGATCACCCAGAACCCGCTCAGCTGGGCCTACGACCTGCTCCTCCCCTGGATCACCCTCGCCTTCCTGTTCTCCGCCCAGTACGCACGGCTCACGCGCGCCGGCATGCTCGAGACGATGAACGAGGACTACATCCGTACCGCCCGCGCGAAGGGCCTGTCCGAGCGCACCGTCGTGCTGCGCCACGGCCTGCGCGGTGCGCTCACCCCAATCCTGACCATCTTCGGGCTCGACCTCGGCCTGCTGCTCGGAGGCGCCGTGCTGACGGAAAAGACCTTCTCGCTCAACGGACTCGGCAAGTACACGGTGGACGCGATCGACAACCAGGACCTCCCGAGGATCCTGGGGGTCACCCTCGTCGCCGCGTTCTTCATCGTGATGTCCAACCTGGTGGTCGACCTGTTGTACGCCGTCGTCGACCCGAGGGTCCGTCGATGACCCGCGAGGAGCGGCGGGGTGCCGCACTCCCGGTCCCCGGCCCGTCGAACGACGACCACGGACTGGGCGGGCTGGGACCCGCACCCGAGGACGCGTTCCTGTCGGTGCGCAACCTGCAGGTCCACTTCCCCACCGACGACGGCGTGGTCAGGTCGGTCGACGGGCTGTCGTTCGACCTGGCGCGCGGGAAGACCCTCGGCATCGTCGGCGAGTCGGGGTCGGGCAAGAGCGTGACGAGCCTGTCGATCATGGGGTTGCACGACCCCGACTCCGTGCAGATGCACGGGTCGATCCTGCTCGGCGGCACCGAGCTGGTGGGCGCCTCGCGCGACCTGGTCCGCAGCCTGCGCGGCAAGCGGATGGCGATGATCTTCCAGGACCCGCTGTCGGCGATGCACCCCTTCTACACCGTCGGCCACCAGATCATCGAGGCGTACCGCGTGCACAACGACGTCTCCAAGGCGGTCGCGCGCAAGCACGCCATCGACATGCTGGACCGTGTGGGCATCCCGCAGCCGAGCCGGCGGGTGGACGACTACCCGCACCAGTTCTCCGGCGGCATGCGGCAGCGCGCCATGATCGCCATGGCGCTCTCGTGCGACCCCGACCTGCTCATCGCCGACGAGCCGACCACTGCCCTGGACGTGACGGTCCAGGCCCAGATCCTCGACCTCATCCGCGACCTGCAGGGCGAGTTCAACTCGGCGGTCATCATCATCACCCACGACCTGGGCGTCGTCGCCGAGCTGGCAGACGACATCCTCGTCATGTACGCCGGGCGATCGGTGGAGTACTCGGCCGCCGACGACGTGTTCAACCATCCCCAGCACCCCTACACCTGGGGGTTGCTCGGCTCGATGCCCCGCCTCGACCGCGAGACGACCGAGCGGCTGCTGCCGATCCCGGGAACGCCGCCGAGCCTCATCCGGGTGCCCCCGGGCTGCCCGTTCCACCCGCGGTGCCGGTTCCGCGACCGGGTCGGCTCACCCTGCACCACCGAGCGGCCCGAGTTCCGCGAGATCGCTCCCCACCACCACATCGCCTGCCACCTCGACGCCAAGGACCGGGAGGAGATCTGGTCCCAGGAGATCCAGCCCTCTCTCGGAGCACGGAGCTGACCACTGTGACGACGCCCGCCACGCCCGCCGACGGACCCCTGCTGCAGGTCCGCGAGCTCACCAAGCACTTCCCGATCCGCAAGGGCCTGCTGCAGCGCCAGGTCGGCGCCGTGCAGGCCGTGGACGGCCTGACCTTCGACGTGCACGTCGGCGAGACGCTCGCGCTGGTCGGGGAGTCGGGGTGCGGGAAGACGACGACCGGCCGAATGCTGACCCGGCTGATCGAGCCGAGCGGTGGCCAGATCCTCTTCGAGGGTCGGGACATCACGCACCTGTCCACCGCCCGCATGCGGCCACTGCGTCGTGACGTGCAGATGATCTTCCAGGACCCGTTCTCGTCGCTGAACCCGCGCCACACGGTGGGCACCATCGTCGGGGCGCCGTTCCGGCTCCAGGGCATCGAGACCCCCAACGGGGTCAAGCGGGCCGTGCAGGACCTCCTCGAGCTCGTCGGCCTCAACCCCGAGCACTACAACCGCTACCCGCACGAGTTCTCCGGCGGCCAGCGCCAACGAATCGGCATCGCGCGCTCCCTGGCGCTCAAGCCCAAGCTGATCGTGGCCGACGAACCGGTCTCGGCCCTCGACGTCTCGATCCAGGCCCAGGTCATCAACCTGCTCGAGGACCTGCAGGACGAGCTCGGCCTGACCTACGTCGTCATCGCCCACGACCTGTCCGTGGTCCGGCACATGTCCGACCGGGTCGCGGTGATGTACCTCGGGAAGATGGTCGAGATCGCCGACCGCGACTCCCTCTACGCGACCCCCATGCACCCGTACACCACGGCGCTGATGTCGGCCGTCCCCATCCCCGACACCCAGCGCCGTCGCCACCGCGAGCGCATCCGGCTCCAGGGCGACGTCCCGAGCCCGATCAACCCGCCGCCGGCCTGCCGCTTCCACACGCGGTGCTGGAAGGCGCAGGAGGTGTGCCGGACGGTCGAGCCCCAGCTCGTCGAGCTCGGTCCCGGGCACCGGGTGGCCTGTCACTTCCCTGAGAACGCCCCGTCGGGTCCCTCCGTCGAGGAGTCGGCCGCCACCGCCTGACCGGCGTTCACATGCCCGAAACGCGCGCCTTCGGGCCTGTGTCTCACTTTTGTTAATTTGCGCTGCGCCGCGGCTTTCGCACGGAACTTCTCGCTATGGTCGGCCACCAACCGTGAAGGGATCCGCTCCGGCGTGCCCGAACGGGGTACGACAGCACGCCCTGGCGCCCGACCGGGTCGACCAGAGTTCGCACACAAGCGAGGTATTCATGAAGTTCACGCGGAAGGCGGCCCCGGTCGCCTTGGCGACGACGCTGGCCCTCTCCCTTGCCGCCTGCGCCCAGTCCAACCGGGACAACGGCAGCGGCTCCTCGGGCAGCGCCGGCAACATCAAGGACACGCTCACGTTCGGCGCCGCGGGCGCCCCCGAGCTGTTCGACCCCTTCTACGCCACCGACGGGGAGACCTTCCGGGTCACGCGGCAGATGATGGAGGGCCTGGTCGGCATCAAGCCGGGCACCGCCGACATCCAGCCGGAGCTCGCCACCAAGTGGGAGTCGTCGTCGGACGGCAAGGAGTGGACGTTCACCCTCCGCCAGGGCGTCAAGTTCTGGGACGGCACGCCGTTCAACGCCGCAGCCGTCTGCTACAACTTCGAGCGCATGTTCGACCAGAACGAGGTCGCCGCCGGCGGTCCCGCCGGCTACTGGGCCGACGTGATGGGCTCGTTCAAGTCCGACGCGAAGAACGCGCTCTACCAGGGCTGCACCGCCAAGGACGACATGACGGCCGTCATCAAGATCAGCCGCCCGACCTCGAAGTTCCCGACCGCCCTGTCGCTGGACTCCTTCTCGATGCAGTCGCCGAAGGCGCTGAAGGCGGGCGACGCCAACAACGTCACCAAGCAGGGCGACGGCTTCGGCTACCCGGCATACTCCAAGAACCCGGTCGGCACCGGCCCGTACAAGCTGGAGAAGTTCGACGAGGCGAACAAGACCGTCACCCTCGTCGCCAACGACTCCTACTGGGGCGAGAAGCCGAAGACCAAGAAGATCATCTTCAAGATCATCCCCGACGAGTCGACCCGTCGTCAGGAGCTCGAGGCCGGCAGCATCGACGGCTACGACCTGCCGAACCCGGCCGACTGGAAGGGCCTCAAGGACGCGGGCAACAAGCTGCTCATCCGCCCGGCGTTCAACATCCTGTACGTCGGCCTGAACCCGCAGCACAACCCCAAGCTCAAGGACCTCAAGGTCCGCCAGGCCCTCTACTACGCCATGAACCGCGACCAGCTGGTCAAGACCCAGCTGCCCGAGGGCGCGACCGTCGCGACCCAGTTCATGCCGGAGACCGTCAGCGGCTACAACAAGTCGCTGCAGCCCTACCCGTACGACCCGGCCAAGGCCAAGCAGCTCCTCAAGGAGGCGGGCGCCGAGGGCATGACCCTCAACTTCGCCTACCCGTCGGACGTCTCGCGGCCGTACATGCCGAACCCGCAGAAGATCTACGAGGCCCTGCGCGGTGACCTCGAGAACGTCGGCATCAAGGTCAACGTCAGCACCAAGCCGTGGAACGGTGGCTACCTCGACACCGTCGACAACGGCGGCTACGACGCGTGGCTGCTCGGCTGGACCGGTGACTACAACTCGGCCGACAACTTCATCGGCACGTTCTTCTCCAACCTCAAGGCCAACGACTTCCACACCAGCGTGACCTCCTACGGCGCGCAGCTGTCGAAGGACCTCGACGCGGCGGACTCGATCGTCGACGAGTCGCAGCGCTCCGCGGCCTACGAGAAGATCAACCAGCAGATCCAGGAGGACTACCTGCCGGGCCTGGCGATCAGCCACTCCCCGCCGGCACTCGTCGTGAGCAGCAAGGTGAAGGGCCTCGTCCCCAGCCCCCTCACCGCGGAGACCTTCTCGACGGTGACCGTCAGCAAGTGACCCGAGGGCTGACCTCGGTCAGCACTCCCTCAAGGCTGTGGCCGTCCCAGCGCAGTCGCTGGGACGGCCACAGCCGCGACTGAAGGAGATCGTCCCCCCGTGCTCAGATTCATCCTCAGACGGCTGCTCCAGATGGTGGGCGTGGTCATCGTGCTCTCGATGCTCGTCTTCCTCTGGCTGCGGTCCCTGCCCGGCGGCACCGTGTCCGCCATGCTCGGCGAGCGGGCCACCCCAGCGCGCCGGGCCGCGCTGGAGAAGGCCCTCGGTCTCGACCAACCCATCTACGTCCAGTACTGGGAGTTCCTCAACCGCGCCCTCCACGGACAGTTCGGCGCCAGCACGGGGGTCCAGGCCGGCACCGACGCGTTCGACATCTTCCTGCAGCGGCTCCCCGCGACGATCGAGCTCTCCGTCTTCGCCATCGTCCTGGCGGTGGCCGTGGGCATCCCGCTGGGCTACCTCGCCGCGCGTCGCCGCGCCTCGTGGTTCGACAACCTGTCGGTGGTCGGGTCGCTGATCGGCGTCGCGGTGCCGGTGTTCTTCCTGGCCTTCCTGCTCAAGTACTTCTTCGCGATCCAGCTGCACTGGCTGCCCGTCTCCGGCCGCCAGGACTCCAGCATCGACGCCACCCGGGTCACCGGCTTCTTCGTCCTCGACGGCCTGCTCACGCGGGAGTGGGACTCGGCATGGAACGCGATCGAGCACCTGATCCTGCCGGGGCTCGCGCTCGCCACGATCCCGTTCGCCGTGATCTTCCGCATCACCCGCGCGGCGGTGCTCGAGGTCATGGACGAGGACTACGTGCGCACGGCCGAGTCCAAGGGCCTGACCAGCCGCGTCATCCGCGGCCGGCACATCCTGCGCAACGCGCTGCTGCCCGTCGTCACCACCATCGGCCTGCAGACCGGTGGCCTGCTCGTCGGCGCGGTCCTGACCGAGCGGGTGTTCAGCTGGGGCGGCCTCGGCGAGGCGACGGCGCTGTCCTTCGAGCGCCGCGACTACGCCGTGCTGCAGGTGCTGCTGCTGATGTTCGCCATCACCTTCGTCGTCATCAACCTCCTGGTCGACATCGCGTATGCCGTGATCGACCCCCGAATCCGGACGAGGTGAAGCCGGTGCCCAACCCCCTCAACCCCAGTACGAAGAAACAGCGCATCGACGACCTCGCCGCCACCGCCGGCGGTGGCGTGGCGCTGGCCGACCGATCCGTCGGCGACGCAGGGCACGTCGAGGAGTCGGCTGGTGTCTCACTCATCGCGAGCGCCTGGCGGCGGCTGCGTGGCAACCCCGTGTTCCTGCTCGGGGCGACGATCAGCGCGCTGTTCATCCTGCTCGCGATCTTCGCCCCGCTGCTGGCACCGCACGACCCGACCGCCCACCTGCTGCTCAACCAGGTGCGCCCGCAGACCAACCCGATCCCGGGAGCCCAGCCGGGCTACCCGCTCGGCGCGGACTCGGTCGGCCGCGACATCCTGTCGCGCCTGATCGTCGGCAGCCGGCAGACCCTCATCGTCGGCGTCCTGGCGACCGTCTTCGGCTTCGTCGGCGGACTCACCCTCGGCACCCTCGCGGGCGCCTTCGGCGGCTGGGTCGACTCGCTCGTGATGCGCGTCGTCGACGTGATGCTGTCGATCCCGTCGCTGCTGCTCGCCGTGTCGATCGCGGCGCTGGCCTCCAAGCCGAGCCAGTGGACCGTGATCATCGCCATCGCTGTGGTCGAGGTCCCGATCTTCGCCCGCCTGCTGCGGGGCTCGATGCTCGCGCAACGGGCCAGCGACCACGTGCTCGCGGCGAGGGCCCTCGGCGTGAAGCGGTCCGCCATCGTCTTCCGGCACATGCTGCCGAACGCGCTGGGCCCCGTCATCGTCCAGGCGACCCTCGTGCTCGCCGGTGCGATCATCGACGCTGCCGCGCTGTCCTTCCTGGGTGTCGGCAACCCCGATGACCGCCAGCCCGAGTGGGGCCAGATGCTCGGCGCCGCCCAGGAGTACATCTACGACAACCCGGCCCTCGCCGTGTGGCCCGCGCTGTGCATCATCGTGGTGGCCCTGGGCTTCACCCTCATGGGTGAGTCGCTGCGCGAGGCCCTCGACCCCAAGAGCCGGAGGTAACGGCCGCATGACCGAACGCAACTGGCCGCGCTCCTCACCCTTGCGGGCCGCCCACGCAGAGCGTGGGACCCAGCTCCTCCGTCGCTCGTGTCCTCAGGGAGCCGTCGCATGACCGAGACCATCGAGAACGTCCGCACCTCGCGCACCGACGGCAGCGAGCCGCTGCTGTCGGTCCGCGACCTGCGCGTCACGTTCCGCCGTTCCGGGGACGAGCCCTTCGTGGCAGTCGACGGTGTCAGCTTCGACGTCCGCCCCGGCCAGACCGTCGGCCTCGTCGGCGAGTCCGGCTGCGGCAAGTCGGTGACGTCGCTGGCGATCATGGGCCTGCTCCCCACCCGGGGGGTGACCGTCGAGGGCGAGGTGCTGTTCAACGGCGCCGACCTGCTCAAGGAGTCCCGCGACCAGATGCGCGACCGGCGTGGCCGCGACCTGGGCATGATCTTCCAGGACCCGCTGTCGTCGCTGAACCCCGTCGTCCCGATCGGGCTGCAGGTGACCGAAGTGCTCGAGCGGCACCGCGGCCTGTCCCGCAAGGCCGCCCGGCCCATCGCCCGCGAGATGCTCGACAAGGTCGGCATCCCGGACCCGGACCGCCGGCTCAGGGACTACCCGCACCAGCTCTCCGGCGGCATGCGCCAGCGTGCCCTCATCGCGATGGCCCTGGCCTGCGAGCCGCGGCTGCTCATCGCCGACGAGCCGACGACCGCCCTGGACGTGACCATCCAGGCGCAGATCCTGGCGCTGCTCAAGGAGCTCGTCGAGGACACCGGGACCGCGCTGATCATGATCACGCACGACCTCGGCGTCGTCGCCGGCCTCGTGGACCGCGTCAACGTCCTCTACGGCGGCAAGATCGTCGAGCGCGGCGACCGGCACCCGCTGTTCGCCGAGCCGCGGCACCCGTACACCACCGGGCTGCTCGGCTCGATCCCCCGGCTCGACGGCTCCCGCGGCGAGCGCCTGCACCCGATCCCCGGGTCGGTCGCCGACAACCTGCCGTGGACGTCGGCCTGCGCGTTCGCGCCCCGGTGCCCGAACACGGTCGACGAGTGCGTGCACCACATGCCCGAGCTCGTCGAGGAGGGCTCGCGGGCCCTGCGCTGCTTCAACCCCGTGCGCCCCGGCCAGGAGGAGACCCGATGACCGCCACCGCCGAGACCCGCTCGACGGGCAGCGCCGACGACCGCGAGGTCCTCGTCGACGTCAAGGGCGTGAAGGTCCACTTCCCCATCAAGAAGGGCGTCATCGTCGACCGCACCGTAGGCCACGTCTACGCCGTCGACGGGGTGGACCTGCAGATCCGCAAGGGCGAGACCTACGGCCTGGTCGGCGAGTCGGGCTGCGGCAAGTCCACCCTCGGCCGAGCCATCCTCAACCTCGAGCCGCCCACCGCGGGCAGCGTCGAGTTCGACGGGGTCGACATCGCCTCCCTCAAGGGCGAGGAGCTGCGGCGCAAGCGCCAGGACATCCAGATGGTCTTCCAGGACCCCATGGGCAGCCTCGACCCCCGCCAGTCGGTCGAGTCGCTGCTGCTCGAGGGGATGAAGGCGCACGGCCTGGCCAAGGACGAGAAGCAGGCCTCGGCCCGGCTGCGCGAGCTGCTCGAGGCCGTCGGCCTGCCCCCGGCCGCGCTGCGCAAGTACCCGCACGAGTTCTCCGGCGGCCAGCGCCAGCGCATCGGGATCGCCCGGGCGCTGTCGGTCAACCCCAAGGTGATCGTCGCGGACGAGCCGGTCTCGGCGCTCGACGTCTCGGTGCAGGCACAGGTCATCAACCTGCTCGAGGAGCTCCAGGACGAGTACGGCCTGACCTACCTGGTCATCGCCCACGACCTGGCCGTGGTCCGGCACATCAGCGACCGGATCGGCGTCATGTACCTCGGCTCCCTGGTCGAGGAGGGCGAGGCGGAGGACCTGTACGACCGCCCGCTCCACCCGTACACGCGGGCGCTCATGTCGGCGGTGCCCGTGCCGGACCCGCTCGTCGAGGACCGCCGCGAGCGCATCCTGCTGACCGGCGACCTCCCCTCGCCCGCCAACCCGCCGAACGGCTGCCGGTTCCACACCCGGTGCCCGTGGCGGCAGGAGACGAAGTGCGACACCGACCGGCCGCAGCTGCGCGTCGTCGAGGTCGCCGGCGTCCCCGGCAGCAACCGCGTGGCGTGCCACTGGGCGGAGCAGATCGCCTCGGGCGAGCTGCAGCAGCACGAGGTCAAGGCCGTGGCCACCGAGCAGCACGAGGAGGGCGGCGACGCCGACTTCATGGGCCCGGCCTCGGTGCAGGAAGCCCTCTGAGCGCCGAGACCACCACCCAGCGGTATGCCACGTGCGCGCCTGCGCACGCGGCATACCGCTGTCCGGTGGCTGGGCAGGTGAGGCTCGCCTTCCATGACAGGCGGCACGGTCCTTGCCAGAGTGTGACCATGCCCAGGTTGCTGAACGACGAGGAGATCGGTCGCCAGCTGCGCGACCTGCCCGGGTGGGGGCGCGACGGGAACGCGATCCGCGCCACCTACGAGGCGCCGGACTTCCCCACCGCGATCCGCCTCGTCGACGACGTGGCCCAGGACGCCGAGCAGATGGACCACCACCCCGACATCGACATCCGGTGGCGCAGGGTCCGGTTCACCTGTGCCACCCACTCCGAGGGCGGCCTCACCCAGCTCGACGTCGAGCTGGCGCACCGCATCCGCGAGGCAGCCGCCCGTCGGGGGGCGACGTCCGGTGAGTGAGGAGACCGAGGTGAGCAGGATCCCGCACACGGGCGAGGCCCACGCCCAGGGCATCGGGCAGCGGCTCAACTGGCTGCGGGCGGGGGTGCTCGGCGCCAACGACGGCATCGTGTCGACCGCCGGCATCGTCATCGGTGTCGCAGCCGCGACCACCGACCGCGGCGCGATCCTCACCGCGGGCGTCGCCGGCCTGGCCGCCGGTGCGATGAGCATGGCGGCCGGCGAGTACGTCTCGGTGAGCACCCAGCGCGACACCGAGAAGGCGCTGCTGGCCAAGGAGGAGCGCGAGCTGCGCGAGATGCCGGAGGAGGAGCTCGCGGAGCTCACCGAGATCTACCGGGCCAAGGGGCTCAGCCCCGAGCTCGCCCGCGAGGTCGCCGTGCAGCTCACCGAGCACGACGCCCTCGGGGCGCACGCCGAGGCCGAGCTGGGCATCGACCCCAACGAGCTGACCAACCCGTGGCACGCGGCCTGGGCCTCGATGCTGGCCTTCACCGTCGGCGCCCTGCTCCCCCTCGTCGCCATCCTCGTCGTCCCCGTGTCGGCGCGGGTGTGGGTCACGGCGGTCGCCGTGGCCATCGCCCTCGCAGTCACCGGCTGGGCCAGCGCACGGCTCGGCGGTGCCCGGGTGCGGCCGGCCGTGCTGCGCAACGTCGGCGGGGGCGTGCTGGCCATGGCCGTCACGTACGGCATCGGCGCACTGGTGGGCACCCAGCTCTGACCGGCTACCCGCGGACGTCGCGCCTGCGGAAGCCCCAGACGGCCACGGCGACGAGGACCACGAAGGTGGCCAGGGCCACCGCCAGCGCCGGGTAGGACATGCCGGTCCGCAGCGGGTCGTGCGCCGCGTACTGGTAGAAGGGCGAGTACCGCTGGAGGGGTTCGAGCCAGTCCACCATCGACCCCAGCCCGTTCACGAGGTACGCCACGACGACCAGTCCCGCCGCAGCGCCTCGGGCGAGCCCCGCGTGGCCGGTGCCCGCACCGACCGCGAGCGCGACGCCGCCGAAGACGAGGGCGAGGGCCGCGAGGTGCGCCATCGCCGCGACGACCCCCGAGACGGGCAGGTGCAGGTCGAACGCCGCCCCCTCCAGCACCAGGGCCACCCCCGTCACGACGACGAGCAGGACGGTGCCGATGACCAGGGCCAGCGCCTTGTCGAGCAGGACGCGCGTCCGGCTCACCGGGGCGCCCAGCAGCAGGTCGATGCTGTGCCGGTCCTCCTCGCCGGCGACCGCGGAAGAGCCCTGGCCGACCGCGTAGATGATGAGCAGCGCGGGAGCCATGAAGGACATGAGCTCGATCTGGATGTAGCCCGTCGGCGTCGACATGTCCGCCCCGGCGGTGGCGAAGAGGGAGCGGAACGCCTCGGGCATCTGGTCGAGGAAGTCGCTCATCGACGGCTGGTCGCGCAGGCTCGGCCAGATCGCGGCATACAGCAGGACGACGAGCACGATCGAGCTGACCCAGCCCACCAGCGCCCGCCGCTGGTCGAAGAGGGTCTTGCGCCAGACGTCAGCCAGCATCGTCACCACCCCCGGTGTAGTACCCGAGGAAGGCCTCCTCGAGCTCGGCCTCCGTGCAGGTCAGGTCGCGCAGCCGGTGGCGGCTCAGCGCCTTGACCACGCCGTCCAGCGACGCCTCGGGCGCCTTGCAGACGAGGTCGTGCCCCTGCACGGAGAGGTCGCGCACCCCCTCCACGGCCGCGAACTCCGCGGCGTCGACCGGTGTCGCGAGCGTGGCCCTGACGTGGTGGAGCGACCGGGCGCGGAGCGCCTCGAGGCCCTCGACGGCGACGAGCCGGCCCTGCCGGAGCACAGCCACCCGGTCCGCCACCCGCTGCACCTCGGCCAGCACGTGCGAGCTCAGCAGCACCGCGCCGCCTTCCTGCGCCTGCTCGCGCACGGACCGCTTGAACTCCTGCTGCGCCATCGGGTCCAGGCCGTTGGTCGGCTCGTCCAGGACGAGGAGGTCGACCGGCGCCATCATCGCCAGGACGAGGGCGAGCTTCTGCCGGTTGCCGCGGGACAGCTCCCCACCGCGGCGTGAGAGGTCGAGGTCGAAGCGCTCGGCGAGCTCGCGGGCGCGTCCGTGGTGGCGCAGCCCCCGCAGGGAGGCGAGGAACTCCACGTGCTGCTCCCCCGTGAGCCGGGGGTAGATGCCGCCCTCACCGGACAGGTAGCCGACGCGGCGGCGCACGGCCACCGAGTCGGCCCAGGCGTCGTGGCCGCACACCGTCGCGGACCCAGTAGTGGGACGCAGCAGGCCCATCAGCAGGCGCAGCGTGGTGGTCTTGCCCGCGCCGTTGGGACCCAGGTACCCGAACACCTCCCCCGGCTCGATCCGCAGGTCGAGGTCGCGCAGCGCCCAGAACGAGCCGAAGCGCTTCCCCAGCCCGGACGTCTGCACGACGGGTTCCTGGGCGCGCGTCGCGACCTCTGGTGCGGTGGCGGGCGTGCGGACGGTGGGCGGGCTCCCTGTGCTCATGGCGGCCTCCTCCACCACACCCGCCCCAGCGCGGCGGCGGCGGCACAGGGACGAAGGGCCCGGCGGCGGACCCGGCCGGCCGGAACCCGCCCGCCCGGCCGGAACCCGCCCGCCCGGCCGGAACCCGCCCGCCCGGCCGGTCGTTGGACGCGACTCAGGCCCTCTCCCCTACCAGGACCGGTGATCCCACCCAGCCATGTCCGGCTACTGGCTCGACATCGCCCTCGTCGCCCTGCTCGTCCTCCTCAACGCCGTCTTCGCCGGCAGCGAGATGGCCCTCGTCTCGCTCCGCGAGGGCCAGCTGCGCCAGCTGGAACGTGACGGCTCCGCCCGCTCCCAGCGGCTCGTGCGCCTGGCCCGCGACCCCAACCGGTTCCTCGCGACCATCCAGATCGGCATCACCCTGGCCGGCTTCCTCGCGTCCGCGACGGCCGCCGTGTCGCTGGCCGAGCCTCTCGTGCCGCACCTGGGCTTCCTCGGCTCCGCCGCCGAGGCACTGTCCGTGGCGGTCGTGACGCTGGTCCTGTCCTTCCTCACCCTCGTGCTCGGCGAGCTCGCCCCGAAGCGGCTGGCGATGCAGTGGGCGCTCCCGTGGGCCTCGACGGTCGCCCGGCCGCTGGACCTGCTGTCGACCGTGGCGCGGCCCGCCGTCGCCCTGCTCAGCGCCTCGACCAACGTCGTGGTCCGGCTGTTCGGCGGGCGTCCCGACGCCGAGAGCGAGGAGCTGTCGGCGGCCGAGCTGCGTGACCTCGTCACGAGCAACCCCCAGCTCGGCCACGACCAGCGCGAGATCATCAGCGGCGCCCTCGAGCTGCACGAACGCATCCTGCGCCAGGTGCTCGTACCCCGCGGTGCGGTCCTCGCGCTGCCCGCCGACACCCCCGTGGCCGAGGCGCGCGAGCAGATGGCACGCGCCGGGCACTCCCGCGTGCCGATCACCCGCGGCAACCACCTCGACCGCGTCCTGGGCATCGTGCACTGGGGCTCCGTGGTCCACGGCGACGCCGAGCCCGTCGGGTCACGCGTCCAGTCGGCCCTCATGCTCCCGGACACCGTCCGGGTGTCGGAGGCCCTGCGGCGGTTCAGGGAGGAGCGCCAGCAGATGGCCATCGTCGTCGACGAGCACGGCTCGGTCGACGGCATCGTCACCCTGGAGGACCTGCTCGAGGAGCTCGTCGGCGAGATCTGGGACGAGACCGACCGCGACGTGCTCGCCGCCCACCGGCACGACGACGGCTCGGTCACGTTGCCGGGGACCTTCCCGGTCCACGACCTCACCGACGTCGGGGTGGAGCTCGCGCTCACCCCCTCGACCGACTACGCCACCGTGGCGGGCCTGGTCCTCAAGGAGCTCGGCCGCGTGCCGGAGCGGCCCGGGGACGTCGTCGCCGTCGGCGACTGGACCATCGAGGTGACCCGCGTCGCCCACCACGCCGTCACGCAGGTCCGGGTGCGTCGTCCGGCGGCGGACCCGGTCTGAGCCGGAGCCCGCGTCACTCGCAGAGCTGGGTGCCCGCAGGCAGGAAGCGCGGGGGGACGGCCGAGATCGGGCGCGGGTCCAGGCGGAACGTCGCGCAGACCGTCTTGGTCAGCTCGTAGTTGTAGACGCCGACCACGACGGCCGACGCCGACAGGAGGATCAGGACCCCCACGGCCACGCTCTTGATCACGAGACGCAGTGTGCGGCCGTCAGCGGCCGGCCGGGCGCCGATCGGGCCGTCCTCGACCATTTGGATGAGGACGCTTGTCAGGGTTGTACCGGTTCGTCGTCCTTCCGGCTGTCGCGCGTGGCCCGCGCCCGGGGCCCGCGAGGCCCGCGCCCGGGGCCCGCGAGGCCCGCGCCCGGGGCCCGCGAGGCCCGCGCCTGGGGCCCGCGACGGGTCAGGCGCCGGAGGCCGAGCCCGCGACGACACCCGGCTGGCCGACGGCGATCCTCGCCATCGCCGCGAGCGAGGCCGTGCCGGGGGCGAGGTAGTCGTTGTGACCGTAGGCGCCGTCCACCGGGAGCGGCAGCGCGCCGAAGGCCGGTGCGGTGGGGTCCGCGCCGTGGCCGAGGTCGCCGAAGCGGGTGTACGGCACCAGCCCGATGGGGTCGCCCTCCGCGCGCCCCGCCCAGACCCGGGCCGTCGTGCCGAGGTCGGCCCGGTGCTCGACGTCCATCCCCGGCGAGCCGATCGCGACGATGTCGCTGACGCGGTGCAGGTCGGGGGCCGCGTGTCCGCACACGACCGAGCCGTAGCTGTGGCACACGAGGGTGACGCCCGCCGTGCGGGGCAGCGTGGCCACGAACCGGGCCAGCCGGGGCGCGCCCGCCACCGCGCGGTCCGAGCGGGCGGCGGCCACGCCGAGGTCCTGGGGCGGGTCGTAGTCGAGCCACACCACGACGGCCGACCCGTGGGCCGGGTCGTCCTGCTGCATCCGCGCCAGCAGCGCCCTGGCCTGGACCGCCGGGTGCCTGCGGGTGGCCGCGGTCTCGTCGGCGATGAGGGGGCCCGTCCACGACACCCCGGGGACGAGCACGGCGACGTGGCGGGCGGTCGCGAGGTCGCCGAAGACCTCCACGATGCGACCGGCGCCGAGGGAGTCCGAGGAGAGCACGCGCGCGACGACGGCACCGGGGGCGGTGCGGACGACCGCGTTGTCGGCGATCTCCTGCGCCGCTGCGGGGCTGACCCAGACGCCGCCGACGAGGGCAGCGGAGAGCAGCAGGGGGTAACGCTTCTTCACAGGTGGGGCGGCCTGGTCGGGTCTGCCGGCCGTGGCAGGGGGAATCGTGAGCCACCCAACCACAGGAGTCTGTGAGTTCTCTCGGCGTTGGGAGCGCGCACGGCAGCGGGCCCGGCCATGGTGACCGAGCCCGCTGCCGTTGAGGTGATCAGCCTCGGCCGCTCCCCTGGTTGCCGCCGAACCGGCCCTGGCTGCCCGGACGGTCGACCGCCTGGGCCGACGGAGACCCGTCCGCGTCGAGCAGCAATGGGTTGTCCACGGCCTTCGTGAAGTGGAACATCCCGTCGAGCGAGCCGGCGAGGTGGTCGTACGACCCGTCGATGCGCTGCCCGCTGAGCCAGTTGTCCTCGACGAAGCGCAGGATCGAGCTCTGGTCGGTGACGGCGTGGTCGACGTAGTTGCTCTTGGCGTACGGCGACATCACCAGCAGTGGCAGGCGCGGGCCGTAGCCGCACCGGTCCTGGAAGCCGTCCAGCATGCTCGTGGTACCTCCGGCCGGAGTGTGGGTGCACTGGGCCGGGCCGTTCAGGGCGTCGTCTGCGTACTTCGAGGCGTTGACGATCGGCGAGGGCTGGTGGTCGTACCAGCCGTCGCTGTCGTCGTAGGCCAGAACAACGGCCGTGGACTTCCATTCCGGCGACTTCTGCAGCCGGTTCATCACGTCGACGACGAAGTGCTGCTCGTCGACCGGATCGGAGTATGCCGCGTGGCCGTCCTGGTACCCAGGGGCCTTGAGGAAGCTGACCGCGGGCAGGGAGTGCGCCCCGAGCGCGTCGTACCAGTCGCTCATGTCGTACTGGTGGTTGGCCTGGCCGGCATGTCCGATCTCGGCGACCGACGCCGGCGGGAGGTGCTGCGGGTTGGCGGTGCTCGCGTAGTACTGGAACGGCTCGTGGTGCGCGATGTAGTCGCTGCTGGTCACCCCGGCCACGTTGGCGTGCTTGGCGGAGCAGTCGCGGAAGCCGCCCTCGAACCAGCCCCAGCTCACGTGCTGGCCGTTGAGCAGGTCACCGACGTTCTTGCCCTTCATCTCGACCGTGTCGTACTTCGCGTTGGAGCACTTGTCGAAGTACGGGTCGGGGTCGTTGATGACGGTGCCCACCCCGGTGCCCGGGTCGGCTGCTCGGACGCCGTACGTGTCGGTGGTCGTGACGTGGCCGTCGCCACCGTTGGCCGTGACGTGGTTCACCGCGTTGCCGGTCTGGCCCGAGATGAGGTTCAGCGCTCCGGGTGTGGACGGCCCGAAGGTCGTGTTGTACGAGTTGTCACTCATCGCGAATCGCTGCGCGTAGCCCCACAGCGCGCTCACGGTGTTGCCGTCGTAGTAGTCCATGACCAGGCCGGGCGACGTGTACATCCGCGAGTCGCACGCCTCCTTGTCGGTGTAGGGGATGAACTTGTCCATCGCCCCAGCGTCGTAGGCCTGCTGCTCGGCCTTGTAGCCGTGGTCCTGGTCGCAGGTGACCGCCTGGGACGGGCCGAGTCGTTGCGGGTTGGCCCCGTTGGGGTTGCTGGTCAGCAGTCCGTCCTGCTCGAGCCCGTTGACCCGGGGCGTCCCCGGACGGGCGTGGAACGCGGTGCCGTCGGTGTTGGCCGCGTGGGGGTAGGTGCCGAAGTAGTGGTCGAAGGAGACGTTCTCCCCGAAGATCACCACGAGGTGCTTGATCGGGGTCGCCGTGTTCGTGGCCGCACCGGCACCCGGGCTGGCCTGTGCCGGCATCATCCCGGTCGTGGCCGCGCTCACGGCGGCCGCGGCGACCACTGTTGCGGTCCAAGCAACTCCACGTCTCATCTGGGTTCCTCCCGTACGGCTTCCGGACGGAGTCTCCGACCGGCAGGCAGGAGGCTGGCACGGGGTGACGACGTCGTCGCGGCAAGAACGTGAACCGTCGGCGAACGCTCGACCACGCGACGGGGCGCAGGTCGCGCGACACCGGTCCAACCGTTCGCCGCCGAGGACCCCGCCCGGTTCGACGAGGCCGGCCGCATCCTCGGTGAGGTCGTCGCCGTGTCCCCCTGAGCCGCCCCACACGGCACCGCCCCTGACGGGTCCCGGTAGGAGGATCGCCGGAACCGGCCACGTCCTGCACGCAGGGTCCCTACCCTGTCCTCATTCGTGCGAGGGGGGCCCAGATGCCGATGTCCAGCGGGAGATACCCGACCGTGACCTGGTACGTCGGACCGTGGGCGCAGCGCGACCGCGGCCCGGCGCCCTCCGAGGTGACCGGGTCGGACCCGTCTGCCCTCACGTTCCCCAACCCGCGCGTCTCCCTCCCCGTGCTCGTCGTCGTCGGCGTTGCGCTCGTCGCCATGTTCGCGCTGCTGGTCGACGAGGGGCTCGGCGGAGTCCTGGCCTTCGGCTTCATGGCCCTCGTCGTCGGGCTCCTGGGCGCGGACCGCCTGCTGAGGAGCCGCCGCCCGGCCGTGGTCGTGGGGCCCGGAGGTGTGTGGTTCGGACCCGAGGGCAGCTCGACGTCCGCGAACGTCGTCGCCTGGGCCGACGTCAGCGAGCTCGTCCTCTTCACCGCCGTCCACGACGGACCCAAGGTCGACTCCGACAGCTCCGTCCGGTCCGGGACGGCCCTGGGCGCCCGACGGCTGGTGCCGCCGCCGCTGCCGCCGGACGCGCAGCAGGACTGGGAGCAGTTCATGCGGTTCGTGGGTCAGGCACCGCACACCGCGTCGGCGCTGCAGGCCAACCTGCAGCAGGCAGCGCTCCTGCCCCACCGCTTCGTCCGGACCTCGGCACTGCGGCGGCGCGAGGAGCTCGCGGCGGCTGTCCAGAAGTGGGCACCGCACGTCCGGGTGACCGTGGGCGACCGCGTCGACTTCCGCATCCGCCACCCGCTGCTCCCGGTGGCCCGCGACGCCATCGACGGCATCCGCGACTCGCTGCGGCGACCCGCCGACTGACGCGCAGGAAGGATCAGACCAGCGCAGCCACGGCCTCGAGTCACGACACCGTCTGCCCTGCTCCCCGCTCGCGCTCGGTCCCTCATGCGTTCGACGTATCCAGGGGTCGTCGGTTCACGCATGGACCCGCTGACGTGGACGCCATACCGTGGGCGGGATTCGGGCAAACGGCCCGAGTCGCTCGCAGCGCTCTCGCCGGCTGTGTGCCCTCGAGGGTGCCGTCATTCGGAGGGTCTCATGAAGATCAGATCACGGGCGACGTTGGTTGCTGCGATGGCAGTGGGCGCGATGGCGGCCGCTCCGCTCGCCTCGGCCTCCGCCGGGTACCAGTCCGCAGGGGCATCGCCCGGGCCGTCCAACGACGCCCGCTTCGCCACCGCTGGCAGCGTCACGCCGACCTACGGTGCGCGGACGATTCCGCACTGGTCGTTCACCTACACCGACCCGACCAACAGCCAGACCTACACGGCCACCATGGTGGGCTCCGACCCACGGCAGGGCGGATCGACGACGGTCAGGACCGAGATCATCCCGCTGGAGTTCACCTTCGTGGCCGCCGGCCAGGACATGTCCGCCGTGAGCCAGCTCTACGGGTACGACGCCAAGGCCCAGAACTGGGACGCCGACCCGACCACGGGCACCCCGAGCGACGTCGACAAGACGCTCGCCTCCCCGATCTTCCACAGCAACGCCTACGACCCGGACCTGGGCGGTGACACGGGCCAGTACGGCGACGTGTTCATGCGCGCGCAGTTCAACAAGATCGGCTCGTCGTACCACGTGAGGCTCAGCAACGACTCCGTGCTTCCGAAGCAGACCTTCGCCGTGCCCGCGAGCCAGGGTGTGGCGTACCAGCGCGTGTCCGGCGCGGTGGCCGGCATCGTCGACTACGGATGGTTCTCGACGAAGATCCAGCAGCTCATGGGCTCCCTGGGCATCGACGCCACCACAGTGCCGATCTTCCTGACCCACAACGTCCTGCTCTTCCAGGGCCACGACAACTACACAAACTGCTGCGTACTGGGCTACCACGGTGCGGCAAAGGCGGTGGGAAACGGCACGGGCCCGGCCAACGGCCAGGGCAACAACCCGGTGCAGACCTTCATGTACGCGGCGTACACGACTCCGAACACGTACACCGGGTTCTCGCCGACCACCTCGCCGCGGCGGGGCATCGCCGACATCCACGCCCTGTCCCACGAGGTCGCCGAGTGGCTGGACGACCCGTTCGTCAACAACGCGGTCCAACCGTGGCAGACACCGACGGCTCCGCAGTACGGCTGCACCCCCGTCCTCGAGACCGGTGACCCCGTCGTCGGCGTGTGGTTCCCGATGGCCGGCAACCCCGACCCGGCGGCGAACAACGTGTGGCACCCCGAGGACGAGGTGAACGCCAACTGGTTCACCCGTGACGGGACGACCCCACTCGGTCTGCAGTCCTGGGATGGGCGCTACACCTTCATGGGTCCCCGCACGACCGCGATCCCGGGGGGGTATGCCGGGTTCGGTCACGTCGCCACCGGTTGCTGACGGCAGCGACCGAGCAGCACCCGCAGGACGCGCAGCACAGGCCGGTGCCCAGGGACCTTCCTGGGCACCGGCCTGGTGCTCAGAGCCCCGCTCACCGACTGGCCTGGGGAATGCCCCGCCGCTAGACGTTGAAGCGGAACTGCGACCTCGGCTTCTGGGCCTGCTTGCTGAGCGCGTTTGTGCTGGTGAGGGGTCCAAAGCGCTTCAGTTGTCTGCCGCTGTCTGCCGCAGGGACTCATTCTCGTGTGCCCCAAATGTGCCCCAACCGGGGTGGGCAGAGAGAGCCACCGACCCGACAGCGGAGCAGTGGAGGCCGGCCCGCGGCCCGGTCAAGGTCGCCATGACTATGCAGGGTGATTGGGCGGTACACGGAGTGTGCACCTGGACCGGCTCCTAGCTGCGACCTTGACGGGGTCGTGGACGTCGGCCGCAGGCTGCGGAGTCGGGTCGGCGGCTCGGCGGTGAGAGTGCCTCGGACAGGTTCCGGGGCACTTTCGCGTGGGCGTGGGGTGCGGTGGGGTGCGCGAGGACGGCGCGCCAGCGCCGCCCGCAGCGCGGGGCCCCATCGCGGGGTCCCGCGCCGCCGCGGCGCAGCCGCGGCCTTGAACCAGTAAAGAAACTCCTCACCGAAGCACCGCAGGTCGGGCCCTGCTGTGCCGGGCGCGGACGACCAGAACGGGAAAGTCACGGCGCGTCCTGACGTCGTCGAGCTTGAGGATCATGAATTTCCGCTGGCTGGTTGGTGATCCGCGTGATCCGCGTGATGGTGCTGTCAGGACTCGGACAATGTCAGACGATAGGCAGCCGGAACGACCCGTGGTTAGCGCGTCGGGTGAGATCCCCGCCGCGGGCAATGAACCACGGTCTGACGTGAGGCGTCGAAGAAGCCACAGAACGGGCGTTCGACAGTGGCCACCGTTGAACTAACGAAGCCATTGAATCTCAAGGCTGACGGCCGCCCTGTGACTTCACCTTGTCCGACTGATTTCCAGCCAGCCATCACCTAAGCCCCGAGCCGACGTAAAGCAGACAAACGACAAATACGGCTAGGTAACCGCAGCCCTTCCAGAAAGAACCGTCGCCGAAGGACGCAGCGGCGAGGGGCGGCGCGCCGAATAGGAATCCAATGCCCAAGAACTTGATGCGCCAATTGTCCTCTGCCCGCAAGGCCTCTCCTCCTAGTTCATGCCGAGATGGTAGGTCGGCCGGAAGGGCTTACTTTGGGTAACAGTGTTCCAGAGGAATTGGCCCGGTTTCCACACTGGGCGACTGTGAGCGTAGTCAAGGCCGGTCGCGACAACCGATACCGGCCAGCTCAACACGCGTCCCGCCAATTTGACTCCGCGGCCGGCCAGACCACGGACCCAGGTCCCTGGACACTGTGGTGTCGTACACGTCCTCCAGAGCCACGATTTCGCCTGTAGTCAACGCTTGGCGCACAACGAGATCACGTTTCTCGTCGAACCCCGGTAGCCGGCGCTGGGTGCTTGGGCACGATCACCGGCTCGAACGTGCCATGCCGGTCTCGCGGGACGGCGACCGTGACGTCGCCGATTTCGGTGCGCACCGTCTTGGGGGTCGACCCGTTGCGAGAGTTGCCTCGGTTGCGCCCGACCGGGTCGTGCTTGTCGTACCCCAGGTGCGAGCTCAGCTCGGCTTCCAAGGCGGACTGAAGCAACTGCCTGCTCAGCGCCGTCAACAGACCGTCGGTGCCGGTCAGCGCAATCCCACGCACCGTCGCTGACGCGACCAGTTCCTCAGCTAGAACGCTCATCTCCGGCCCTTCAGGGCCCGAGGCAACCAGCTCACCTCTCGACCGCGGCCGCGGGGTCAGTCCGCCCTCGTTGACGTCATCCTCGTGCTCGGGCATGGCGTGATCTTCCTTCCGCCCCCACCCGCAAACAGGGACCTCACGCCGAGCCACTTACACAAGTTCCTGACAGACCCAAACGAGAACCACGAATCCGCCAACCGGAGAACGCGGACATAGCAGAACGACGCATCGACACGGCAGAACTGCCCCTTCAACCCGATGCGTCGCAACCCTGTTCGAGACGCCCACCCGAACTTTCCACCCGCTCGAGTCGTGCCACTCCCCGAATGCTGCGTCCCTTAGCAACTCTTCACCTCCGGCGCCTCTCAACCCAGCCCCCGTTAGCAGCATTCGGATTGGACTGCGACGTGCGTCCCCACAGAGGAGGACCAACTCCCCGGTAGACCCGCAGTCGAAACCGCTCCGGGTAAAGGTCTGGTCAAGGATCGACGGTTGGGGTGACGAAAAGTGGACTGGGCCCGATTCGGGGGGGACGGTGAGTGGTGTCGCTCCAGAAGGGGTGACCGGGTCGCCAAAGATCCGAATCGTGTTGCGTCACAATGCTTTACGGTTGCCACGGTTAGTACGGTTGTTGCGACTGGTGCTGGTTGTTGGTGGTTGGTTGTGGCGTGTTCCGGCCCACCCGCAGAGCCTGCCTGAATAGGGCTTGGTGGGGGCGGCCAACCGTTCAACCCAGTGCCGGTGCGGCTGCCGACCTCGCACCGCCCGGCTTCCTCCAACACGCAGAGTGGGGCCGCCTTGGACTGGGTGTGCCGTGTGGCGAGGTCAGCACGGTGGCCGCACGGCACACCCTCACAAGGGAGGGGGTGGCCGCCATGTCGCTTCAGACAGTGAACGCGTTGTGGGCTGCGCTGCCCCGCCCCAGGTTCGACGACCAGAACGTGCTGCACCTGCCCGGGTACGAGGCTCACGAGTCGAAGGCGATCGTGGCTCGGTTGGTGTCGGACGACCTCGACGCCTGGTCGGTCGCAGCGTCCCGGGTGGGGTACTGCTCGAACCCGGTCCACCTGGTCGGGTCCTCGACCACGATCGACACCACCACCGGTGAAGTCGTCTCGTCGTACTCCTCGGCCGAGGAGCCGTTGGGGTCGACGGTGGTGCGTTGCGGCAACCGGCGCGAATCCGTCTGCCCGCCCTGCTCCCGGCTGTACGCGGCGGACATGTTCCAGCTGATCCGGGCCGGGGTTCGGGGCGGCAAGACCGTCCCCGAGCAGGTGGCGGACAACCCGCTGGTGTTCGCCACCCTCACCGCCCCGTCCATGGGGCAGGTGCACGGCACCCGCGACAACGGCCGCCGCTGCCGGCCGCACGCCACCGGGCAACCCCGTTGCGCCCACGGGCGGTCGACGACGTGCATGGCCGTCCACGCCGACGGCGACGAAGCGTTGGGGAAGCCGGTGTGCGCCGACTGCTACGACTACGCCTCCCATGTGGTGTGGCAGTGGTGGGCGCCGGAGCTGTGGCGCCGGTTCACCATCACCCTGCGCCGCATCCTCGCCCAGCATCTCGGAGTTCCGGCCACGCGCCAGCACGAGGTGGTGACGGTGCAGTACGCCAAGGTGGCCGAGTACCAACGCCGCGGCCTGGTCCACTTCCACGCCCTGATCCGCCTGGACGGCCCGCGAGAGGCTGAGGGTGGGTTCGCCCCCGCACCACGGCAGATCACCGCGACCATCCTGGCCCGCCTCGTCCGGGACGCCGTGGCCGCGGTCCGCTTCACTGCGCCACCCGTCCACGACCACGACGACGTGCCCCGGGTGCTCGGGTTCGGGAGCCAGGTCGACGCACGCCCCGTCACCACCGCACGGCGGACGGACGACCCTGGGGCGGCGTTGTCGCCGGAGCAGGTGGCCGGGTACCTGGCCAAGTACGCCACCAAGGCCGCCGCCGACACCACCGACCACACCAACCCCCACCTGCGCCGCATCCAACGCACCGCCGACCAGCTGGGACGGCGGGTTGAGGACGACTGGGTCGCCACCGGCCGCCAAGGACCCCTCACCGACCGGCCGTACGGACTGCTCGGCAAGTGGGCGCACGAGCTGGGGTTCCGCGGCCACTTCGCCACCAAGTCCCGCCGCTACTCCATCACCCTCGGCCAACTCCGGCGAGCCCGCCGACGCGCCCAACAGCTCGTCGCCGACGCCAACCGCCGCGGCGAGACCATCGACCTGGCCGCGATGGAAGCCCAGCTGCTGGCTGTAGACGACGACCACACCACCACCCTGGTCATCGGATCGTGGACCTACACCCACACCGGCTGGGACACCCCCGGCGACGCAGCCCTCGCCAAAGCCGCCGCCGCAGCCGCCCGCGAACACGACCAGGAGCGAGCAGCCCAGCGAAAGGCAGAGACCACCAAGGAGAAGTGAGATGAGAAGCAAGGAGAGCCGCGAGGAGCCACCTCGACTCGAACCATCGCCCGTGATGCGGATCGAGCGCCTGTGGACCATCCAGGACGTTTCAGCGTTCCTCTGCGTCCCCGTGGCCACGATCTATCAGTGGCGCGTGCGTGGAGAGGGTCCACCTGCGTTCAAGCTGGGCCGCCATGTCCGCTTCGACCCGGAACGGGTCAAGGCATGGCTGGCGGAGTCGGCGGCCTGAGATGGCCAGTATCGACAAGCGGGACCGTGGCGGCACCGTGACCTGGCTGGCCCGGTGGCGCGATGACACGGGGCGACAGCGGAAACGGTCGTTCGGTCGAAAGATCGACGCGCAACGGTTCGTCACCCAGCTCGAGGCGGACTTATTGCGGGGCCAGTACGTCGACCCCTTCGACACCACGACGGTGCTGGAGTATGCGCGACGCTGGGCCGGCGGACGCATCCATCGGCCGACCACGGCTCGCCGGGTCCAGAGCATGATCGACACGCACATTGCCGGCACCAGCCTCGGGGCCAGGCGACTTGCGGCCGTCACGCCCTCCGAGGTTCAGGCATGGGCGTCGGACCGCGCACAGATTTTGGCCCCGACGACGCTGAGGAACCTCGTGAGCCTGCTGCGGTCGGTCTACGCCTCGGCCGTGCTGGATCGACTGGTCTCCTCGTCGCCGGTGGTCCGGCTGTCATTGCCACCCACGCATCGGGAGCGAGTCGTCCCCTTGTCAGTGGAACAGGTCCTCGCCCTGGCGGAGGCCATGCCGCGCCGGAACCGCAGCATGGTCCTGACTCAGGCCGGACTGGGGCTCCGGATCGGCGAGTTGTTGAGCCTGCGCGTGCAGGACGTGGACTTCATGCGCAGGTCGGTGCGCATCGAGTGGCAGCTCGCCCCCGGCCAGAAGGTCCGCAGCGCACCAAAGACCCGGCGCTCGACCAGGACCGTGCCGCTCCCCCGTGTCGTGGCAGAGGCGCTTTCGGTGCACCTCGAGGAGTTCGCGCCAGGAGCTGACGGCACGCTGTTCACGACCCGGTTCGGCACGCCCTACCGGCATGACTACTACGGGACGCGGATCTTCTCCGTGGCGGTCGCCAAGGCCGGCCTACCCACCTCCACGACCACCCACGACCTGCGCCACCACTACGCCTCTGTTCTGCTCGCGCAGGGTGAGTCCGTCATCGCCGTGGCCGAGCGGCTGGGACACCACAATGCCGCATTGGTGCTGTCGACGTACGGCCACCTGATGCCGGATTCGGAGGACCGGACGCGACGAGCGGTCGACACTGCCTGGGCGGCGTGTGCCCCACTGGCGCCCCACGCGGAGGTCGCAGGTCGCTGACCTGCGGTGATGACCGTGTTTCAGACGTTGAATCGGAACTCCACGACGTCGCCGTCGGCCATGACGTAGTCCTTGCCCTCCATGCGGACCTTCCCGGCAGCCTTCGCCGCCGCCATCGACCCGGCCTCGACGAGGTCGTCGTAGGACACGATCTCGGCCTTGATGAAGCCGCGCTGGAAGTCGGTGTGGATGACGCCGGCGGCCTGCGGGGCGGTCCAGCCCTGCTTGATCGTCCAGGCGCGCGACTCCTTGGGGCCGGCGGTCAGGTAGGTCTGCAGGCCGAGCGTGTGGAACCCGGTGCGGGCCAGCTGGTCCAGCCCCGACTCGGTCGCGCCGAACGACTCCAGCAGCTCCATCGCCTCGTCGGGCTCCATGTCCATGAGGTCCATCTCGAGCTTGGCGTTGAGGAACACCGCGTCCGCCGGCGCGACCAGCTCGCGCAGCGACGCCTGCAGGTCGGCGTCGCCGAGCTGCTCCTCGTCGAGGTTGAACACGTAGATGAACGGCTTGGTGGTGAGCAGCCCCAGCTGCTTGGCCTCGGCGAGGTCGACCCCCGCAGCGGCACCCGCGGCATACAGGGTGTGGCCCTCCTCGAGCACCTTCTGGGCGGCCACGGCGTTGTCGAGGAGCGGCTTGCTCTCCTTCTTGATCCGCGCCTCCTTCTCCAGGCGCGGCACGGCCTTCTCGAGGGTCTGCAGGTCGGCGAGGATCAGCTCGGTGTGGATGGTCTCGATGTCGGAGGCGGGCGAGACCTTGCCGTCGACGTGGACGACGTCGCCGTCCTCGAACGCGCGCACGACCTGGCAGATCGCGTCGGCCTCACGGATGTTGGCGAGGAACTTGTTGCCCAGCCCCTCCCCCTCGGACGCCCCGCGCACGATTCCGGCGATGTCGACGAAGGACACCGTCGCCGGCAGGATCTTCTCCGACCCGAAAATCTCGGCGAGCTTGCCCAGACGCGCGTCCGGCAGCGGGACGACCCCGACGTTCGGCTCGATCGTCGCGAACGGATAGTTCGCCGCGAGCACGTTGTTCTTGGTCAGGGCGTTGAACATCGTGGACTTGCCGACGTTGGGCAGACCGACGATTCCGATAGTGAGGGCCACGGGGTCAGGAGTCTACCGGCGCCTCCCGAGCCTCCCGACCACGGCGAGGAGCCGGTGTGCCGGTCGGGCGGCGGGGTCGCGCCGGGTCAGGCCTGCTTCGGGGACGTGGCGCGGGCGAGCTGGCGAGAGAGGGCGACGAGCCGCCCGGCGCTGTCCCAGACCTCGGCGTCCTCCTCGAGGTAGCCACCCGACATGGTGCGGCTGGTGAGGACGACCCGCAGCCAGCCCGGGGCGGGACGGGCCCGCACGTGGGCGGTGAGCTCGAGCGTCGGCGTCCAGCCGGGCAGTCCGAGCTCGAACGCCACCGGCGGCAGCGCGTCGACCGCGAGCAGGAGCAGCAGCGGGTCGGGCTCGCGGCCGTCGGCCATGCGCAGCCAGCCGCGGATGACCCCCGTCCCCGACGGGCGCCCGACGGCCCAGCCGGTCGTGGCGGGGTCGAGCCGCAGGTCGAGACGCTCGAGCAGGGACGCGTGCTTGAGGAAGTCCGGCGGCGCCTGGGCCGCACTGACGCACTGCTCGGGCGGCGGCAGCACCGGCGGGGTGGCGGTCGTGCTGGCGTCGCCGTCGAGCCCGGCGAGGTCGCCGTACGTCGCCAGCACCCGCACCCGCTCGACCTCGCCGCCGTCGGGTCCGGGCTGCAGGAGCGAGGCCTGCGCGGTGGAGACAGCCCGTCCGCGCCGGACCACCTCGGCGCGCACGGTGGCCGGCCCCGGCACGCCGGGCGTCAGGTAGTACGCGCTGATCGCGAGCGGGTCCGGGTGGGCCGCCCGCTGATCGGTCGCCTCGAGCTCCTCACCCAGCGCCCGGCCGACCAGCGCCAGCAGCAGGCCGCCGTTGACGCCACCACCGATCCGCCAGCCCTCACCGAGCTCGGTGTCCCAGGCACCCGGCTCATCGGGTCGCGCCACCACGGAGGTTCCTGCGTCGAACTCGCTCACGCGCACAGTCCTACCGCACGCGGTCCGGGATCCGCGGCATACGTGCCCGACCTCACCCGCCCAGGGCGGGGAGCCCGTCCTCGAGGTATGCCGTGGGGCCGGTGTGGGTCGCGAGGAAGGCGAGCAGGCGCTGGTTGTAGGCCGCGACCTTGCCCTCCCACTCCTCCTCGTCGGCGAAGTGCAGGGCGCGGATCTCCCTGCGTTGCAACGTCGCCCGGTCCGCGATGCCATCGGCGTCGTCGAGCGCCAGCTCGAAGACGAAGACCGTGGCATCGGTCCACCCGCGCCACGGCGGCAGCCAGTTGACCGCGAGCAGGCTGCGCACCTCGACGTCGAGGCCGAGCTCCTCGCGGACCTCGCGGACGACACAGTGCGCCGGCGACTCCGACGGGTCGACGACGCCACCGGGCAGGTCCCACTCGTCCTTGTAGGTGAGCTCGCACAGCAGCACCCGGCCGTTCCTGTCGCGCAGCACCCCCTGGGCGATGGCGCGCTTGGTGGGCAGGGTGGCATTGAGGATGCCGATGAAGCCCTCCCGCGAGTCCGGGGGCGGGTCCGTGGCGACCCGCGCCAGGACCACCACGTCCCCCCTGTCCTCGGCACCCACCCGCGCCGCGCGCGCGATGCCCTCGCGCCGCATACCGGAGCGGATGGCGGCGCGAACCGAGTCGCGGTCGGCGTCGGGGACCCGTGCCTCGACCCGGGCGACCCCGAGCTCCTCGACCGCCCAGTCGAGCGCCAGGCGCAGCGCGCGCTCGGCGATGCCCACCGCGCGGTACTCGGGGACCACCACCCACAGCACGTCGGCGTCGTCCTCGTCCACCAGCAGCTCGATCCGACCGACCTGCGCCCCCTCCCAGACGAGCTCGAACGCGTAGCTGCCGACCTCCGACTCGGCGGGGAGGAGTGCCAGGTCGCCGTCGACGAGGGGCGCCGGTGCACTGGAGCGGGGCGGACCGGAGGGAGGTGTCGGCATGTCCCGACGCTATCGGTGGGTCCGTGTCGGTGGCAGGTGGCATGGTCGCCGGCATGGAACTCGTGCTCACCCTCGTGGTCGGTCTGGTCCTGGGCGGCGGGCTCGGGGCGTGGCTCGCCCGGTCGGCAGCGGCCGCCCGGGTGGCGTCCGCGCGCACCGAGGCCGACCTGCTCCGCGAGCGCGTGGTCGACCTCGAGGCGACCGTCGCCGACGACGCCCAGACGGCCGCCGCCCTGGCCCCGTTGCGCGACGCCCTCCGCCGGGTGGAGCAGCAGGTCGGAGTGCTGGAGCGCGACCGCACGAGCCAGTTCGCCGCCCTCGAGCAGACCATCGCACAGGTCCAGGCGTCGACCAGCTCCCTCGACCGGCAGACCCAGAGCCTGGCGGGTTCGCTCAACGCGTCCACCGTGCGGGGGGCATGGGGTGAGGTGCAGCTGCGCCGGGTGCTCGAGCACGCAGGGCTCCTCGCCCGCTGCGACTTCGAGGAGCAGGTGAGCCGGGTCAGCCGGCACGCCCGCCAGGTGCGACCCGACGTCGTCGTCCGGCTGCCCGGGGACAAGTTCCTCGTCGTCGACTCCAAGGCGCCGATGGTGGCGTTCCTCAAGGCCCAGGCCGACGACCTCGACGCGCAGGAGCGCACCCGGCTGCTGCGCGAGCACGCCACCCACCTCGGCTCGCACGTGCGCGGCCTCGCCGAGAAGGACTACTGGTCGGCGTTCGAGACCTCCCCGGAGATGGTGGTCTGCTTCGTCCCGAGCGAGGCGATGCTCTCCGCTGCCCTGGCAGCGGACCCGAGCCTGCACGAGACCGCGATGGCCCGACGGGTCGTGCTGGTCGGCCCCGGGTCGCTGCTGGCCCTGCTGCGCACGGTGGCGTTCACCTGGCAGCAGGACGCACTCACCGCGGGAGCGCGCGAGCTGATGGCCGTGGGGCGCGAGCTCTACGACCGGCTGGGCACGCTCGGCAGCCACGTCTCCCGCATGGGCGGGTCGCTGCAGCGCTCGGTGGAGGCCTACAACCAGATGGTGGGGGCGTTGGAGTCGCGGGTGCTGGTTTCTGCGCGTCGGATGCACACGCTCGGAGTGGTCGAGGACCGGCTGCCGGTCACCTCGCCGGTCGAGGCCGGCCCGCGGGTGCTCACCGCGATGGAGCTCATCGAGGCCGCGACGGCCGAGGACGACCGCCCTCAGCTGACCCTCGACGTGCCCGACGAAGGGCCGAGCTGGACCGGCAGGGAGTCGACCGCGTAGACGATCGACTGGTCGCGGAAGCGCAGGTCCGAGGGCTCGACCGCGAGCGCCATCTCGGGGAACCGCCGCACGAGGCGGGGGAAGGCCGTGCGCAGCTCCAGGCGCGCCAGCTCCGCACCGACGCAGCGGTGGAACCCGTGCCCGAACGCCAGGTGCGGGGACGGCGGCCGGTCCGGGTCGAAGGTGTCGAGGTCGGGACCGACCCGCGAGTCTCGGTCGGCCCGGCTGAGGGCTGCGATGACGACGTCGCCCTTGGCGATCCTCTGGCCGAAGAGGTCGACGTCGGTCTTCGCGAACCGGGGGAAGGCGATCTGCACGACCGTGAGGTAGCGCAGCATCTCCTCCACGACGCGGTCGGTCGAGCTCTCGTCGTCGCGGACGAGGTCGAAGTGCCGGCGGTCGCGCAGCAGCACGAGCGAGCCGAGGGCCAGCATGCTGGCGGTCGTCTCGTACCCGCCCGTGAAGACGCCGTCGGCGAGACCCGCGATCTCCTCGTCCGACACGTCGTCACCGAGCGCGGCGATGACCCGGCCGAGCAGGCCGTCACCCGGCTCCCGGCGCTGGCGACGGGTGGCCTCCAGCAGGAACTCCTGGCTCTCGGAGATGGCACCGAACGCGCCCGAGCCGCCGGAGGTCACGTCGAAGCGGGCGTGGCTCAGCGCGCGGAAGCGTTCGCGGTCCTCCACGGGCAGGCCGAGCAGCTCGCAGATGACGAGGAAGGGCACCGGGAAGGCGAAGTGCTCGACGAGGTCGACGACCGGGCCGTCGGCGGCCATCGCGTCGAGCTGGGCGTCGACGATCGACGCCACCCGCGGCGCCAGCCGCTCGATGCGGCGCATGGTGAACTCCGGGGTGAGCAGCGCGCGCAGCCGCGTGTGCTCGGGCGGGTCGGTGAACCCCAGGCCCCCGACGCGGGAGCCCGCCATCCCGACGTAGGGCCTGATGTCGTTGCTGAAGCTCGCCTGGTCGGCCAGGACGGCCTTGGCCTCGGCGTGGCCGGAGACGAGCCAGATGTTCATCCCGAACATGTGCGCGAGGCGGTGCACCGGCTCCGGTGCGGTGCGCCCGAGCCGGGGCACGGGGTCGAGGCCGGTGCGCCGCAGCGGGCGCAGCAGGCGGCGCGGGACGGCCTCGAGCGTGCTCAGGTCCACCGGACCCCCACCGGTCGCCCGCGCGACGAGCCGCCTCGTCATCCTGGTTCGCGCGTCAGCCAACCCGATCATGGGACGACGGTACCGGCGCGGGCCGCGTCTCCTCCGGCACTTCGCGACGAGTCGCCGGACGGGTCGCGCAGCGGGTTCTGGGCTCACGAGCTGCGACGGACGCCGGAGGGCGCCCCGCCGGCTCAGTGCAGCGAGCCGGACTCCTCGAACGCACCGTCGTGGCGCATCTTGTCACTCATGCCGTTGGCCTTGAGGTCGCGCCGGATCTCGTTGGGCAGCGCGAAGAGCAGGCTCTCCTCCGCCGCGACGACCGGCTGCACGTCGGCGTAGCCACGCTCGGCCAGGAAGGTGAGCACGTCCCGGACGAGGACCTCCGGCACCGAGGCACCCGACGTGACGCCCACCGTGGTGACCCCGTCGAGCCATGCCTCGTCGATCTCGTCGGCGTAGTCGACCAGGTGTCCTGCACGGGACCCGTGCTCGAGCGCCACCTCGACGAGGCGCACCGAGTTGGACGAGTTGCGCGAGCCGACCACGAGCATGAGGTCGCAGTCGGGCGCCATCTGCTTCACGGCGAGCTGGCGGTTCTGCGTGGCGTAGCAGATGTCGTCGCTGGGCGGGTCCTGCAGCGCCGGGAACCGCTCCCGCAGGCGGCGGACGGTCTCCATGGTCTCGTCCACGGACAGCGTGGTCTGGGACAGCCAGACCACCTTCTCCGGGTCGCGCACGCTGACGTTCGCGACGTCGTCCGGCCCGTCCACGAGCGTGATGTGCTCCGGGGCCTCACCCGACGTCCCGACGACCTCCTCGTGCCCCTCGTGGCCGATGAGCAGGATGTCGAAGTCCGCGTCGGCGAACCGGACGGCCTCGCGGTGCACCTTGGTGACCAGCGGGCAGGTCGCGTCGATCGTGCGCAGGCTGAGCGCCTTGGCCTCCTCGTGGACGACCGGCGCCACGCCGTGCGCGGAGAAGATGACCGTGGCGCCCTCGGGCACCTCGTCGGTCTCCTCCACGAACACCGCTCCCCGCTTCTCCAGCGTCGAGACCACGTGCTTGTTGTGCACGATCTGCTTGCGGACGTAGACGGGCGGCCCGTACAGCTCGAGCGCCTTCTCGACCGTGACGACGGCCCTGTCGACGCCCGCGCAGTATCCCCGCGGGGCGGCCAGCAGCACTCGCTTGGTCGGTTCGCTCATGGCTCCATCGTAGGTTGGGCGTCCGCACCGGGGAGAACCGCCCGTCAGGGCGCCGCCACCGCACGTGTCGGGCGCGTCGGGGCGCGTCAGAGCGGGTGTGGGCCGAACCGCTGCCAGGCGACGAAGGCCGCGAGGAGCAGGAGCACGACGTTCACCGGCAGTACCTGCGGCTCGCGCCGTCGCAGGTGGGTGGCGATGGCGCCGAGCATGACCACGACGAGGCCGAGGGCCGCGGTAGGCGTGAGCCAGGTGGCGACCCCGGTGGCCGCCGGCAGCACCAGTCCCAGCGCGCCCAGCACCTCCGCGGCCCCGATGAGGCGGACGGTCCCCTGGGAGAAGTCGTCGACCCAGGCCATCCGCTGGCGCAGCTCTTCCTTGCGACGCGACAGCTTGACCAGGCCCGCGGCTGCGAAGAACAGGGCCAGGACCACCTGCACGACCCACACCACGACGTTCACGGCGTCCTCCTCTCGGACAAGTGGACACGGCCCTCCACTCGGCTGACCTCGACAACGCGACAGGCGGAGTGTGTATTCCACTTAGACTCGGGGCATGTCGTCGTCCGGGCCGGCCTGTGGGGACCGGCGGCTGCGTGCGGACGCGGCCGGGAACCGAGCCAGGCTCGTGTCGGCCGCCCAGCAGGTGTTCGGCGAGGAGGGGGTGGCAGCGCCGCTCACCCGCGTGGCCGAGCAGGCCGGGGTGGGCATCGCAACGCTCTACCGCCGGTTCCCGGACCGGGACAGCCTCATCGCGGCGGCCTTCGACGACGTGCTCGAACGCTACCGGCGCAACGCGGAGCAGGCCCTCGCCGAACCAGACCCCTGGGAGGGCTTCGCCGCGCTCGTGCTGGGCGTCGGTGGGCTCGCCGCGGAGAACCTCGGCTTCGCCCACCTCGTGCAGGCCTCGACGCCGGTGCGGCACTGCAGCGGCGACGCCGTGCCGCCCAGCTTCGAGACCGTCCTCGCGGTGCTCGAACGGGCGAAGGAGGCGGGGGCCTGCGCCCCGACTTCAGCGTGGACGACCTGCCGGTGCTGTCCTTCGCCCTGGCCGGGATCATCGCGGCCACCCGTGACGACGCCCCGGACGCCTGGCGGCGGCACGCCCTGCTCTTCCTAGACGGGTGCCGGCCCCACGGCGCGACCACCCTGCCGCCCCCCGTGGACCCGGCGCGGCTCCAGCGGGCGATGATCCGCGCCCGCCGCCGGCGCCAGACCCGCTGACGAGGCCCCGGCGTGCTGCCGACCGGCGTCCCCGCCACCTCCTAGAGTTGGCGCCGTGAGCAGCCCCGCCCAGCGCGCCCCGCTGCCGGACCGTGCCGCCGACACCTCCCCCGAGCAGCCCTGGCCGGTGCGCCTGCTCAGCATGAAGATCGCCGAGTACGTCGAGAAGATGTCGGTGCTGTGGGTCGAGGGACAGGTCGTCCAGCTCACCCGCCGCCCCGGCGCTCGCACGGCATACCTCACCCTGCGCGACCCGGACGTCGACATGTCCCTGTCGGTCGCGATCCAGGTGAACGCGCTCGACGCCATGCCGACCCCGCTCAGCCAGGGCGCGCGCGTCGTGCTGCAGGCCAAGCCGGTGTTCTGGACCCAGCGCGGCTCGCTCATGCTCGACGCCCGGCAGATCCGGCCCGTCGGCGTCGGCGAGCTGCTCGCCCGGGTCGAGCACCTCAAGCAGCTGCTGGCGTCCGAGGGCGTCTTCGACGCCGACCGCAAGAAGCCGCTGCCCTTCCTGCCGCGGACGGTCGGCCTCGTGTGCGGGCGGGCGAGCGCGGCCGAGAAGGACGTCGTCGAGAACGCCCGGCGCCGCTGGCCCTCGGTCCGGTTCGCCATCCGCGAGGTCGCGGTCCAGGGCCCCACAGCCGTCCAGGAGGTCACCGCGGCCCTGGCCGAGCTCGACGCCGACCCCGACGTCGACGTCGTCGTCATCGCCCGCGGCGGCGGGTCGGTCGAGGACCTCCTGCCGTTCAGCAACGAGGCACTCGTCCGCGCCGTCGCCGCGGCGCGGACCCCGGTCGTCTCCGCGATCGGCCACGACGTCGACACCCCGTTGCTCGACCACGTCGCCGACTGGCGGGCCTCGACGCCCACCGATGCCGGCAAGCGGGTCGTCCCCGACGCCCATGCCGAGCGCGAGGGCGTCAGGCAGGCGGCCGAGCGCGCCCGTGGCGCCCTGCGCCGTCGCGTCGAGGCCGAGCGACGCCACCTCGTCGCGGTCCGCTCCCGGCCGGTGATGGCCGACCCGTCCGCCATGCTCGAGGTCCGCCGCCGCGAGCTCGACGCGCTGCGCGACCGTGCGCGCCACAGAGTGCTCGCGGCGGTGCACCGTGCGAGCGACCAGGTGGGCCACCTCCGGGCACAGGTGCGCGCCCTCTCGCCCCAGTCCACCCTCGAGCGCGGGTATGCCGTGGTGCAGCACCGCGACGGCCGCGTCGTGCTCGACCAGGCCGAGCTCGAGGTCGACGAGCTGCTGCGGGTGCGGGTCGCACGTGGGGACTTCGGCGTCCGCGTCGCCGGGCTGTCCTAGGGTTGCCGCCATGGCCAGGAACGAGAAGGCAGCAGCACCGGCGGACGACACCTCGGCGCAGGCGGAGTTCCCCGACGTCGCCGTGCTGTCCTACGAGGACGCCCGCGACGAGCTGATCTCGATCGTCGCCCAGCTCGAGGGCGGCCAGAGCGGGCTCGAGGAGAGCATGCGGCTGTGGCGGCGGGGCGAGGCCCTGGCCGCGCACTGCAGCACCTGGCTCGACGGCGCCGAGTCCGCCCTCGCGGAGGTCGACGAGGCGCGCCCCGGCGACTGACCCGTGGCCGCGACGGCGGGTCAGCTCGTGCCGGAGACCGGCTTCAGGGCCTCGGCGAAGGTCGAGAGCTCGGCGAAGGTGCCCGTGCCGGTCACGATCGTCGTGAGCTGACCGGGGGACCCGGCCTTGTGCACCAGGCTGTTCTGCACCTTGCCGCTGCGCACGTAGGTGCCCCAGGTGAGGCCGCCGACCTGGGTCTGCCCGGTCTCCCGGGCACGGTTGGTCTGTGCCGCCAGCCAACCCGCGGTGGCGTCCTTGGTCTGCTCGACGGCGACGTAGTTGCCGGTGGGCGACTGGTACCCGGCGTGCCACGTCATCAGGCCGTCGGTCGAGCGGACGTAGCGGGCACTCGTCGCCTTCCAGCCATCGGGCAGCCCCTGCGGCACCTCGATGGGCCACTTGGTGTCGGCGGCGACCTGCGTGGCCACCGAGGACACGTCGACCGGGGGCTGGCTGACCTGGTTGACCCGCGGCACGACCGCGATGAGCACCGCGACGATCGCGCCCACGACGAGCATCGACCGGATCATGTTGGCCACGGACCCGTTGGCGTAGGAACTGCGGGGGGCGGGGGTGCTCACGGCACCATCGTCCCTGACGGTGGCTGCCGGGCGCCAACCGCCCCCGCGCCCCGATAGGCTCGGTGCCACTTCCCCGACGCCGCGTGAAGGATCGATGCATGTCCGAGCAGCACCTGCCCTCGTCCCTCCGTGTGGGTGGGGAGGCGCCGGACCGGAACCTCGCCCTCGAGCTGGTCCGGGTCACCGAGGCCGCCGCCATGGCCGCCGGACGGTGGGTCGGCAGGGGTGACAAGAACGGCGCCGACGGCGCGGCCGTGGAGGCCATGCGCACCCTGATCTCGACCGTCTCGATGAAGGGCGTCGTCGTCATCGGCGAGGGCGAGAAGGACGACGCGCCGATGCTGTTCAACGGCGAGGAGGTCGGCGACGGCAACGGCCCCGAGTGCGACGTCGCGGTCGACCCCATCGACGGCACGACGCTCACCGCCAAGGGCCAGTCGAACGCCGTCTCCGTGCTCGCGGTCGCCGAGCGGGGCGCGATGTACGACCCCAGCGCCGTCTTCTACATGGACAAGCTCGTCACGGGTCCCGAGGCTGCCGACGTCGTCGACATCCGGCTGCCCGTCGCCGAGAACGTCAAGCGCATCGCCCGCGCCAAGAAGGAGGGCGTCGAGGACGTCACGGTCGTCATGCTCGACCGGCCCCGCCACGAGAAGCTCGCCCAGGAGGTGCGCGAGGCCGGCGCCCGCCTGCGGTTCATCTCCGACGGCGACGTCGCCGGCGCGATCATGGCGGCCCGCGACGACACCGGCATCGACCTCCTGCTGGGCGTCGGCGGCACGCCGGAGGGCATCATCACCGCCTGCGCCATCAAGTGCCTCGGTGGCGTCATCCAGGGTCGGCTGTGGCCCACGGACGACGAGGAGCGCCAGCGGGCGGTCGACGCGGGGCACGACCTCGACCGCGTGCTGTCGACCGACGACCTCGTCCGTGGGGAGAACTGCTTCTTCGTCGCCACCGGCATCACCGACGGCGAGCTTCTGCGAGGTGTCCGCTACCGCGCGGGCGGCATGACCACCCACTCGCTGGTCATGCGGTCGAAGTCCGGGACGATCCGCATCATCGAGAGCCACCACCAGCTCGCCAAGCTGCGCGCCTACTCCGCCATCGACTTCGAGCGCGCCGCGGCAGGTCGGGCATGAACCCGCGGCTGCTGGTCGTCGGGGAGGCCCTGGTCGACATCGTGGTCGACGGCAGCGGCGAGCCGGTCGAGCACGTCGGGGGCAGCCCCGCCAACGTGGCCGTCGGCCTGGCCCGGCTCGACCACCCCGTCGACTTCGCCTGCTGGCTCGGCCACGACGAGCGCGGCGAGCGCATCGCAGCACACCTGCGCCGCCACGGTGTCACGCTCCTGGCCGAGAGCTTCGGCGAGGACCGCACGTCCACGGCGGTGGCGACGCTCGACGCGTCGGGCGCGGCGACCTACGAGTTCGACCTGCACTGGGACCTCCCGTCCATCCCCCTCCCGCAGGGCACGGGCCACCTGCACACCGGCTCGATCGGCACCGTCCTCGAGCCGGGCGCGGCCTCGGTGACCGAGCTCATGCGCGCGGTCCGCGAGGTCGGCACGACCTCCTACGACCCGAACATCCGGCCCAGCATCATGGGTGACCTGGACGCGGTCCGGGCGCGGGTCGAGGAGCTGGTCGCCCTCAGCGACGTCGTCAAGGCGAGCGAGGACGACCTCGAGCTGCTCTACCCCGGGCGCACGCCGGAGCAGGTCATGGCGCACTGGGTCTCGCTCGGCGCCCTGCTCGCCCTGGTGACGCTGGGGGCCGACGGCGTGGCCTACCGCGTGGCGGCCGGCGAGGGTGTGGAGCGCGTGCCCGCAGTGGCCGAGCGCGTCGTCGACACCGTGGGCGCCGGCGACTCCTTCATGGCCGGGCTGGTGTCCGGCCTGGTGGTCGCCGGGCTGCTCGGGGACCCCGGTGCCCGCGACCGGCTGCGGCACGCGACACTGGAGGACGTGCGGCCCGCCGTGGAGCGCGGCGAGGCCACCAGCGGTGTGACGGTCGGACGGGCCGGGGCGTACGCGCCCAGCCTCGACGAGCTGTGACCCGCGCGGCCACGGCCGCACGCGACGACGAAGGAGCACCGAGCAGACCATGGCCCAGACCGACACCGACGCAGCACCCGTGACCGCCGGGACCGAGCCGAAGGACCCCACGCCCGGCCTCGAGTACGTCGACCTGCTGCCGATCGGCAAGGACCGCACCGAGTACCGCCTGCTCACCACCGAGGGCGTCAGCACGGTCGAGGGCCCGGGCGGCCGCACCTTCCTCCAGGTCGAGCCCGAGGCGCTGCGCCTGCTCACCGAGACGGCCATGCACGACATCGCGCACTACCTTCGCCCCGCCCACCTGGCCCAGCTGCGCCGGATCGTCGACGACCCCGACGCGAGCAACAACGACAAGTTCGTCGCGCTCGACCTGCTCAAGAACGCCAACATCGCCGCCGGCGGGGTCCTCCCCATGTGCCAGGACACCGGCACCGCGATCGTCATGGGCAAGCGCGGGCAGCACGTGCTCACCGAGGGCACCGACGAGCGGGCCATCAGCCAGGGCGTCCTCGACGCCTACACCCGCCTCAACCTGCGCTACTCCCAGATGGCGCCGATCACGACCTGGGAGGAGAAGAACACCGGCTCCAACCTCCCCGCGCAGATCGAGCTCTACGCCGACACCGCGCCCGGGCACGAGACGGCATACAAGTTCCTGTTCATGGCCAAGGGCGGCGGCTCGGCGAACAAGTCGTTCCTCTACCAGGAGACCAAGGCGATCCTGAACCCCGAGCGCATGCTCGCCTTCCTCGACGAGAAGCTGCGCTCCCTCGGCACCGCCGCCTGCCCGCCGTACCACCTGGCCATCGTCATCGGCGGGACCAGCGCCGAGTTCGCGCTCAAGACGGCCAAGTACGCCTCTGCGAAGTACCTCGACGACCTCCCGACCTCGGGGTCCATGGCGGCCCACGGGTTCCGCGACACCGAGCTCGAGGAGCAGGTCCTGGAGCTGACCCGCAACTTCGGCATCGGTGCCCAGTTCGGCGGCAAGTACTTCTGCCACGACGTCCGCGTCGTGCGCCTCCCCCGCCACGGCGCCTCGCTGCCCGTCGCGATCGCGGTGTCCTGCTCGGCCGACCGCCAGGCCCTGGGCAAGATCACCCCCGAGGGCGTGTTCATCGAGGTGCTCGAGAAGGACCCCGCGCGGTTCCTCCCCGAGACGACGGAGGAGCACCTCGAGGGCGAGGACGACGTCGTCCGCATCGACCTCAACCGGCCCATGGACGAGATCCTCGCCGAGCTCACGAAGTACCCGGTCAAGACGCGGCTGTCCCTCACCGGCCCGCTCGTCGTCGCCCGCGACATCGCACACGCGAAGATCAAGGAGCGCCTCGACGCGAGCGAGGGCATGCCCCAGTACCTCAAGGACCACGCGGTGTACTACGCGGGCCCGGCCAAGACACCCGAGGGGTATGCCAGTGGCTCCTTCGGTCCCACCACCGCCGGCCGGATGGACTCCTACGTGGAGCAGTTCCAGGCCGCCGGCGGCTCGATGGTGATGCTGGCCAAGGGCAACCGCAGCAAGCAGGTCACCGACGCATGCGCCACCCACGGCGGGTTCTACCTCGGCTCGATCGGCGGCCCCGCCGCGCGCCTGGCCCAGGACTGCATCAAGAGTGTCGAGGTGCTCGAGTACCCCGAGCTCGGCATGGAGGCCGTCTGGAAGATCGAGGTCGAGGACTTCCCCGCCTTCATCGTCGTCGACGACAAGGGCAACGACTTCTTCGCCACGACGACGAAGCCGATGGCCATGTCCATCCCGAAGCGCCCCGGCCTGCTCTGACGCCCGCCGGGCCGGCCCCGACGACCGACCACGACCCTCACCACCACCCCACCCCGACGACCAAGGAGAGTGCTGCTGTGACCGACGCTGGAACCGGATCGCCTACTGTCGCACCGGGCTTCGACGACCTCCTCGAGGCGAACCGGACGTACGCCGAGACCGAGTTCGCCACGGGCGGCTTCGACGGCATCGCCCACGCGGGTGTCGCCATCGTGACGTGCATGGACTCGCGGATCGACCCGCTGCGGCTCGTCGGCCTCAAGCCGGGCGACGCCAAGATCTTCCGCAACCCCGGTGGCCGCGTCACCGCGGCTGCCCTCGAGGCGATCGTCCTCGGGGTGCACCTGCTGAACGTCAAGCGCGTCCTCGTCGTCCCGCACACCCGGTGCGCCATGGCCTCCAACAGCGAGGCCGAGCTCCGCGAGCGGGTGGGCGCCTCCGCCGGGCAGGACGCCTCGTGGCAGCAGTTCAACGTGGTGACCGACCAGCGGGCCGCCCTGCTCCAGGACGTGCGCGCCGTGCGGACCCACCCGCTCGTCCCCGAGTCGGTCGCGGTGGGCGGCTTCCTCTACGACGTCGACAGCGGACTGCTCCAGCAGCTGGCCTGACGCCGGCGTCAGCCGACGCTGACGGTGACGTCGATGTTGCCGCGGGTCGCCTTGGAGTACGGGCACCGCTCGTGGGCCGCCTCGACGACCTTCTGCGCCACCTGCTGGTCCAGCCCCGGCAGGTGCGCGGTGATGGCCACGGCGAGCCCGACTCCCGTCTCCGTGTTGCCCAGGCTGACCTCGGCGGTGACGGTGGACTCCGAGACGTCGAGGCCCTGCGCCTGCCCGATCGACAGGATCGCGTTGCCGAAGCACGCCGCGTACCCGGCTGCGAACAGGGTCTCGGGGTTCGCCTTGGGGTTCGCCTTGGAGCCCGGCTTGCCGAGCTCGAGGTCGAGCACCCCGTCCTCGCTGCGCACGTGGCCCCCGCGGCCGCCCTTGGCGGTGGCCGCAGTCGTGTAGAGGGTCGAGGTCAGGGCTTCGTACGGCATGGGCGTCCTCCGTCTCGGGTGGGTGGTCGAGCCCATCCCACCACGGGCCCGTCGGAGCCGTGGGCGCGGGGCCACCGAGGCGCGCGCCGGATCCACCACCTGCCGGACCTCGCGCACCCGCACCCCGGCATACGCTGCCTCCATGTCCGCACGCAGGGTCGTCGTCATCGGTGGTGGGATCGTCGGGCTCGCGGTCGCCGAGCGGCTGTCACGCGAGCCGGGCACCGAGGTCACCGTCGTGGAGAAGGAGCCGACGTGGGCCGCCCACCAGACCGGGCGCAACAGCGGCGTCATCCACTCGGGGCTCTACTACGCCCCGGGGTCGCAGAAGGCGATCATGTGCCGGGCCGGGTCGCAGTCGATGATCGAGCTCGCCCGGGAGGAGGGCATCCCCCACGAGGTCTGCGGCAAGCTCGTCGTCGCGACCGAGGGCCGCGAGCTGGCCGGGCTGGCCCGCCTGCGGGACCGCGGCCGGGCGAACGGCCTCGTCGTCGAGGAGCTGTCGCCCGAGCAGGCCCGCGAGGTCGAGCCGCACGTGCAGTGCGTCGCCGCCCTGCGGATCCCTGCGACGGGGATCATCGACTACGGCGCCGTGTGCCAGGCCCTCGTCCGCCGGCTCGAGTCGCGGGGCGCCACCCTCGTGCTCGGGGCCGAGGTGCTGTCCTCGGTCCAGCGCGGCGCCGTCACCGTCGTGCGCACCACCCGGGGCGACCTCGAGGCCGAGGCCGTCGTGGCCTGCGCGGGGCTGCACTGCGACGTGGTCGCCCGGCGCCTGGGGCACCACCCGTCGGCCCAGGTCATCCCGTTCCGCGGCGAGTACTACGAGCTGTCCCCGGGGGCCGCCCACCTCGTGCGCAACCTCATCTACCCGGTGCCGGACCCGTCGTTCCCGTTCCTCGGCGTGCACCTGACCCGCGGGGTGGACGGCCACGTCCACGCCGGGCCCAACGCCGTGCTCGCGTTCGCGCGCGAGGGGTACACGTGGGGGACCGTCGTCCCGGCCGAGCTGCGCCAGACCCTCTCCTACCCCGGCTTCTGGCGGCTGGCGCGGCGCTACTACCGGGAGGGCGCCCGCGAGATGCTGCGCTCGGCCTCACGGCACCAGTTCGGCGAGAGCCTGCGCCGCCTCGTGCCGGAGGTCCGCGACGAGGACCTGGTGCCCACGGCTGCCGGGGTGCGCGCCCAGGCGATGAAGCCGGACGGCACGCTGGTCGACGACTTCCTCATCGAGCGCTCGGGCAACGTCGTGCACGTCCTCAACGCCCCGTCGCCCGCGGCCACCAGCGCGCTGGAGATCGCCCGCCACGTCGCGGGCCTGGTCCCCGCCGACGCCTGAGCTCCCGACGGGACGCGGCCGAGCCCCCGCAGGCCTGCCCGGCCACGGCCGTCCCTCACGACCCCCTGGGGGCCGTCAGAGCGAGAGGCGCTCCCGGACGACCGCGACGAGGCGGTCGGCGACGGCCGCCGCCTGGTCGTGCTCGGCGGCCTCGACCATGACGCGGACCACCGGCTCGGTGCCGGACTTGCGCAGCAGCACGCGACCGGAGCCGGCGAGCGCCTCCTCCTCGGCCTTGACCGCCTGCTGGAGCTCCTCGTCGGACTCCACCCGTGACTTGTCGACGCCCTTGACGTTGACGAGCACCTGGGGCAGCCGGTGCATGACGGTGGCGAGCTCGGCGAGGCTCTTGCCGGTCTCAGCGACCCGGGCGGCAAGCATCAGGCCGGTGAGGACGCCGTCGCCGGTGGTGCCGTGGTCGAGGAAGATGACGTGGCCGCTCTGCTCGCCACCGAGGGTGTACTCGCCGGCCCGCATGTCCTCGAGCACGTAGCGGTCACCGACCCCGGTCTGGCGCACGGTGACGCCCTCGCGCTCCATCGCCTGGAGCAGGCCGAGGTTGCTCATGACCGTGGCGACGAGGGTGTCCTTGGCGAGGGCACCCCGGGACTTCAGGGAGACGGCCAGGATCGCCATGATCTGGTCACCGTCGACCTCGGTGCCGGTGGCGTCGACGGCCAGGCAGCGATCGGCGTCGCCGTCGTGCGCGATGCCGAGGTCGGCCCCCTTGGCGACGACGGCCGCCTTGAGGTGGTCCAGGTCGGTCGAGCCGTAGCCGTCGTTGATGTTGAGGCCGTCGGGCTCGGTGCCGATCTCGACGACCTCGGCGCCCGCGAGACGGAACACCTCCGGCGAGACGGCGGACGCCGCGCCGTGCGCGCCGTCGATGACGACCTTGAGCCCGTCGAGCCGGTGCGGAAGCGCCTCCAGCAGGTGTGCGACGTAGCGCGCCTGGCCCGCGCGGTTCTGGTGCACGCGACCGACGGAGGCACCCGTGGGACGCTCCCCGTCACGGTCCATGCTCGCCGCGATCTCGTCCTCGACGGCGTCGGGCAGCTTGTGGCCGCCCGCGGCGAAGAACTTGATGCCGTTGTCGGGCATGGGGTTGTGCGAGGCCGAGAGCATGACGCCGAAGTGCGCGTCCATGTCGGCGGTGAGGAAGGCGACGGCCGGCGTCGGCAGCACCCCCACGTCGTGCACGTCGACGCCGGCGGAGGCGAGCCCGGCAACCACGGCCGAGCTCAGGAACTCGCCCGAGGCACGCGGGTCGCGGCCGACCACGGCCTTGGGGCGGCGACCAGCCTCGCGCGCCTCGCGGCCGAGCACGTGCGCCGCGGCGACGCTGAGCCCCAGGGCCAGCTCGGCCGTGATGTCGACATTGGCCAGCCCTCGGACCCCGTCGGTCCCGAACAGTCGTGCCATGGAGAGGAAACCTTTCGACGAACGTGCGCCCGCGGCATACGCGTGCGCGAGGGTCCCGCCGGCGGCGGGAGGCGCCTAGCGAAACTACCCCCAACGCGTCGGAGGCGGCACCCGGGTGGAACCGGGT
>NZ_JBHUYG010000018.1:0-47842 GCF_042668795.1 Pedococcus sp. NPDC057267
GCGCGGCACACCTCAGCTGCCGGGGGTGCTCCGCACAGGGAAGTGCAGGCGCCACTCGTCGGAGGTGACCCGGGCCGGGCGCCCCTGGGCGACCAGTGCCGCCACCACCCGGTCAAGGGTGCGCTCGGGCTCGCGGTGGACGCCCTTGGCCAGGACCACGACGACCCGCCAGCCCTCGACGTCCAGGTCCTCGCGGCGCTCGACGTCACGCTCCCACTGGCGCTGCGACTCCGCGTGCTGGCGGCCGTCGTACTCGACCGCCAGCTTCAGCTCCGGGTACGAGAGGTCGTACCGGCGCACCCACCGGCCCCAGTCGTCGTACTCGATGTGGTTGACCACCGGCTCCGGCAGACCGGCCAGCACGAGCAGCATCCGCAGGCGTGACTCCATCGGCGAGTCCACACCGGCACGGATGAGGCCGGCTGCGCGACGAGCCAGCGCCGCGTGCCGCCCACGCAGCCGGCCCGCCGCCGCCACGAGCGCGTCGGGAGTGGTGCGACGCCGCGCGACGAGCGAGTCCCGAGCACGACGAGGTCCACCAGCCCCAGCTCACCGGCCAGGTCGACGAACGTGTCCTCCGCGGTGGTGACCGGCACCCCGCCGATCCGGGCGAGCCGCCGCCTGCCGGAGCGCACCTGGGCCACGACTCCCGGGACCCGCAGCCGACCGCTGGGTACGCGCAGGTGGATGCGGGTCTCATGGGGGACGATCCCGCCCATCAGCTCTGCCGCGGTCAGGCACGCGGCGACGGAGCCCTCGGGTGCCAGCCGGAGGGCGGCCAGGGTGCGGACGCGGACGTCGAGCGCCACGCCCCTGTGCACGTACACGCTGCGGAAGACTCGCTGGACCTGAGGTCCGCGCAGCACCTTGTCACTCATCCCCGCCCGCAGCGCCTCGGCTCGCGTGAAGACCCGCGGAAGACCGTCCTCCATCGGACCAGCGTCGCGGAGCCGGACGGGTCCACCGCGGTTGTCCACAGGGCCCATCCGTGCCCGGTACGGCAGGAATCGCCCCAGGTCAGCGGCGGGACAGGCGACTGGCGCCGGTTACGGCACGAATCGCCCTCGGCGCCGCGCAGGTCAGGCGGGGCGGGTCAGACGGGGCGGGTCAGACGGGGCGCGTCGGGCGGGGTGGGTCAGGCGGGGCGGGTCTCCCGGGCGGCGGCCGCGGCGGTCAGGTTGTCGGGGCCGAACGCCTGGGGCAGCACCTCGCGCATCGGCAGCACGCCCTCGGGGGTGAGCAGCAGGCACTCGGGCCCGCCGTTCTCCCACAGCAGCTGGCGGCACCGGCCGCACGGCATGAGCGGCTGCCCGTCGCCCCCGACGCACGACACCGCGACAAGCCGGCCGCCGCCGCTGGCGTGCAGCGAGGAGACCATGCCGCACTCGGCGCAGAGCCCGACGCCGTATGCCGCGTTCTCGACGTTGCAGCCCACGACGACGCGGCCGTCGTCGACGATGCCCGCGACACCGACCGGGAAGCCGGAGTAGGGCGCGTAGGCCTTGCGCATGATCGCGACGGCCTGCTCGCGCAGGACCTCCCAGTCGATGTGCTCGGCGCCGTGGGGGCTGCCGTGGACGGGGGCCGGTGCGTGCTCGCCGTTCGCCGCCGCACCTGACCCGGGCGCACCGGAGCCGGGCACACCGGCATACCCCTGCTGCTCGGGCGCGGGCACTAGGCCCCCTCGCCCTTGCGGTAGATCTGGCCGTCGGCGGCCGGCATCCGCAGTCGCTGCGAGGCGAACGCGAGGACCAGCAGCGTCGTGACGTACGGCGTCGTGCCCGTCAGCTCGGCCGGGACCGCGTCGGCGGCGAAGTACCACCACGCGACGAGCACGCCGACGACGAGCGCCAGGATGCCCTGCACGAGCCGGCGGTTGCGCACGACCTGCCACACGCCGACGGCCACGAGGATGACGGCGAACAGCAGCAGGAACGCGTGCACGGTCGCGCCACCGCGCAGCTGGACCGCGTCGGTGTAGCCGAACAGGGCCGCGCCGCTGAGCAGGCCGCCGGGGCGCCAGTTGCCGAAGATCATCGCCGCGAGGCCGATGTAGCCGCGGCCACCGGTCTGGCCGTCACGGTAGATGTTCGCGGCGACGAGGGCGAGGAACCCGCCACCCAGCCCGGCGAGGCCACCGGAGACGAGGACGGCGAGGAACTTGTACCGGAGCACGTGCACGCCGAGGGACTCCGCGGCCACGGGCGACTCGCCGACGGACCGCAGCCGCAGCCCGAACGGCGTGCGCCACAGCACCCACCACGTCCCCACGAACAGCAGCACCGCGATGATCGTCAGGACCGACAGGTTGGTGCACAGCGCCCGCAGCACGGCGGCGAGGTCGCTGACGAAGAACCAGTTCTTGCGCTCGACCGTCCCGAGCCCGTCCGAGACCCCCGGCAGCGTGAACGCCGGCAGGTCCTTGATCGGCGGGGACTGGGTCGGGCCGCCGCCGGGCAGGCCGGTGAAGAACCGGGCCGCGAGGTACTTGGCGACGCCGAGTCCGACGATGTTGATCGCGACACCGGACACGATGTGGTCGACACCGAAGGTGACGGTGGCGACTGCGTGGATCAGGCCGCCGAGCACGCCCATGAGGATCGCGCCGACGACACCCATCCACGGACCCATGTGGTAGCCGAAGAACCCGGCACCCCACGTGCCCAGGATCATCATGCCCTCGAGCCCGATGTTGACGACGCCCGCGCGCTCGGACCACAGGCCGCCCAGGCCCGCGAGCCCGATCGGCACCGCGAGACCGATGGCGGCGGCCAGCGCACCCGACGACGCGATGTCGTCGGCTCCCGTCACCACCCGCAGGACGGCGATGACGGCGAGGACGCCCACCGCGATGACGGCATACTCGCGCAGGCCGTGACGACGCCGCTTGGGCGCGCCGCCGGTCACCGGCTTGGTGCCCACCTCGAGTCCTGCGGCGCTCATGCCGGGGCTCCTTCCGTCGCGGGGACCGTGCCCTGCGCGCCCAGCTCCCGGGCGACGCGCTGCTGCTCGAGGCGCTTGTCGGTGCGGCGGATCAGCTCGTAGGCGATGACGACCGCGAAGAGGATGACGCCCTGGATGATGAAGACGATCTCCTGGGCCACGCCCGCGGTGATCTGCAGCGCGTTGGACTGGATGTCGAGGAACGCCCACAGCACCGAAGCGAAGGCGATGCCCACGGCGTTGTTGCGGCCCAGCAGGGCGATCGCGATGCCGGCGAAGCCGAGGCCGGACTGGAACGTCGTGCCGTAGTTGTGGTCCTGCCCGAACAGCAGCGGCATGCCGATGAGCCCGGCGAGCGCGCCCGAGGCGATCATCGCCGTCATCACCATCCGCGGGACCTTGACGCCGCTCGCGACCGCGGCGGTCTCGGACCGGCCGGTGGCGCGCAGGTCGAAGCCGAACCGCGTCTTGCCGAGCACGAACCAGTACGCCAGCCCGACGAGGATCGCGAGCACGATCAGCGTGTACACGCGATTGGTCGCGCCGGGGATGAGCTTGAGGCCGAGCAGCTGCGAGGACTCGGGGATGTCCTTGGTGTTGACCGCGTTGCTGCCCGCGTGCCGGTCGGCGACCTTGAGGAGGAGCCAGCTCACGACGCCCGTGGCGATGGCGTTGAGCATGATCGTGGAGATCACCTCGGAGACGCCGCGCTTGACCTTGAGGTATGCCGCGATGCTGGCCCAGAGCCCGCCGGCCACCATCGCGACGACGATCGACACGATGACGTTCAGCCAGCCGGGCAGCCAGGCCTGGCCCGCGAAGACGGCGGCTGCGAAGACCGCGACGCGGTACTGGCCGTCGACGCCGATGTTGAACAGGTTCATCCGGAAGCCGACGGCGACGGCGATGGCCGAGAGGTAGTAGACGGTGGCGGCGTTGACGATCTGCACCGTCTGCCGCGGCTTCGGCACGTGCAGGATCGTCTTCCAGACGTCGCCGACCGGGTCGCGGAACAGCGCCAGGATGAGCGAGGTGATGACGAAGGCCACGACGAGCGCCAGCACCGGTGCCGCGAGGCCCAGCAGGATCCGGCGGGGGTTGAGCCGCTTCATGCGGTCTGCTCCTTCTCGCCGGCGCCGGTCATCGCGGCGCCGAGGTCCTCTGCGGTCACGTGGTCGGGGTCGAAGTCGCCGGACAGCCGGCCGCGCAGGATGACGCGGATCGTGTCGGAGAGCCCGATGAGCTCCTCGAGGTCGGCGGAGATGAGCAGCACCGCGAGACCCTCGCGTCGCGCCGCGCGGATGTGGTCCCAGATGCTCGCCTGGGCCCCGACGTCGACGCCCCGGGTCGGGTGGGCGGCGACGAGCACCCTCGGGTGGTGGCTCATCTCGCGGCCGATGATCAGCTTCTGCTGGTTGCCTCCCGACAGCGAGCCGGCGGTCACGAAGATCGACGGGGTGCGCACGTCGTACTCCTTGACGATGCGCTCGGTGTCGGCCTTGGCGGAGGCCGCGTCGATGAGGGCGCCCTTGACGTTGGGCTCCTCGGTCTGGTGGCCGAGGACGCGGTTCTCCCACAGCGGCGCCTCGAGCAGCAGGCCGTGGCGGTGGCGGTCCTCGGGGATGTAGCCGACGCCGGCCTCGCGGATCTCGCGCACGCCCCAGTCGGAGATGTCCGTGTCGCCGAGGAAGACCTTGCCGGAGGTGGGCTCGCGCATGCCCATGATGACCTCGACCAGCTCTGCCTGGCCGTTGCCCTCGACGCCGGCGATGCCGAGGACCTCGCCCGCGTGGATGGTCAGGGAGATGTCGTCCAGGACCGGGCGGCCGGTGCCGTCGCCGAGAACGAGGTCCTCGACCCGGAGCAGGACCCGGTCCGTGACCGTCGACTCCTCGGTCGTCGGTGACGGCAGCTCGGAGCCGACCATGAGCTCGGCGAGCTGGCGGGCGTTGACCGAGGACGGGTCGACGGTGTCGATGGTGGTGCCACGACGGATGACCGTGATCGAGTCGGCGACCCTCAGCACCTCGTCGAGCTTGTGCGAGATGAACAGGACGGTGAGGCCCTCGTCCTTGAGCTCGGCGAGCTGGTCGAACAGCTCGTCGACCTCCTGCGGGACGAGGACGGCCGTGGGCTCGTCGAGGATGAGGGTCTTGGCGCCGCGGTACAGGACCTTGATGATCTCGATGCGCTGGCGCGAGCCGACACCGAGGTCGGCCACGAGGGCGTCCGGGTCGACGTCGAGCTTGTAGGCCCGGGAGATCCGCTCGATCTCCTTGCGGGCGCCGTCGCCGATGCCGTGCAGCTTCTCGGCGCCGAGGACGACGTTCTCCAGGACGGTGAGGTTGTCGGCCAGCATGAAGTGCTGGAACACCATGCCGATGCCGGCGGCGATCGCGTCGGACGGCGAGTGCAGGTCGACGACCGTGCCGTCGACCTTGATAGTGCCCTCGTCGGGGCGCTGGACGCCGTAGAGGATCTTCATCAGCGTCGACTTGCCGGCACCGTTCTCGCCGACGATCGCGTGGACCGTGCCGCGCCGGACCGCGAAGGTGATGTCCTTGTTGGCGACGACGCCGGGGAACCGCTTCGTGATGCCCTCGAGCTCGACGGCGGGCACGCCCGCGGGAGACGTCTGTGCTGCGGTCCGCTGCAGGGGTGGGGAGGCGGTGATGGGTCACGCTCCTGGTCCGGGCCCGCGTCGTCGCGAGCAGGTGTGGCGCTGGGCGCCCGCCGGTTCGCGGCGGGCGGAGGGGCTGGGTTCGGGGAAGCACACGGCCCGGGTCAGACGCTACCGCGCCGCCCGGGCCGTGTAACCAACCCTCAGCCGGTGATCAGGGGGTCGTGGGGACCTTGATCTTGCCGGAGATGATGTCCTGCTTGTAGGCGTCGAGCTTGGCCTTGATGTCGGACAGGTGGTCGCCGGTCGTGGAGTAGTCCACGCCGCCGGCCTTGAGGTCGTAGACGTTGTTGCCCGTGAGCTCCTTGCCCTCCGAGGCCGACTTGATGAAGTCGTAGACGGCCACGTCGACCTTCTTGATCATCGAGGTCAGGATGATGTCGCGGACCGCGGCCGGCGCGGTGAGCGCCTGGTCGGAGTCGACACCGATCGCCCAGTGGTTCGGGCCGGCGGCCTTGGCCGCGGTGAAGACACCGCCGCCGGAGCCACCCGCGGCGTGGTACACGATGTCCGCGCCCTTCTGGAACATGCCCTCGGCCGCGGTCTTGCCCTTGGCCGGGTCACCGAAGCCGCTGAAGTCCGGCGGCTGCGAGAGGTACTGGGAGTCGATGACGATCTTCGGGTTGACCGCCTTGGCACCGGCGATGTAGCCCGCCTCGAACTTCTTGATCAGCGGGACGTTGACGCCGCCGACGAAGCCGATGTGGCCCGTCTTGGACTTCAGCGCGGCCGCCGCACCGACGAGGAACGAGCCCTCGTTCTCGGCGAAGGTGATCTGGTCGACGTTCGGGCCCTTGGAGTCGGCCGAGGCGTCGTCGACGATGGCGAAGTGGACGTCGGGGTTGTCCTTGGCGGCCTTGCCGACCGACGCGGCGTACGCGAAGCCGACGGCGACCACGTGCGTGTAGCCGGCGTCGACGAGCTGCTGCAGGCGCTCCTCGCGGGCGGCCTCGTTCTCGCCGTTGACGGCCGCGGCCTCCTTGGTGTCGACACCGAGCTCCGACTTGGCCTTGTCCAGGCCGGCGGCTGCGGCGTCGTTGAACGACTGGTCACCGCGACCACCCACGTCGTAGGCCATGCCGACCTTGAGCTTCTTGCCGCTCGAGCTCGAGCTGCTGGCACCCCCGCTGCTCGAGCTGGTACCGCCCGAGCCGTTGCCCGAGTCACCGCACGCGGCCAGCGCCAGTGCTGCCACTGACACGACCGCTGCAACCTTCATCGTGTGACGCAAGGCTGTCTCCTGTTCTTTGGTCTGCACGAGGCGCCATGGTGCGCCACTAGGGCGGCAGGATAGCCGCAAGAACTCCGTGCTCCGACCGCCTTTGGGCGTACAACTTGCAATTCGCGGAAACCGTTACCGATCCGCGACGGTGCGCTCGGCCGAGCTCTTCACGACCCCGGCCACCACCGCGCCGGCCAGCAGCCGGGCGCCGTGGGCCACGGACGTCTCGTCCACGACGAGGTCCCCCTGGTGCAGGTCGTAGGTGCGGCCGCCGGGCGTGCGGGTGCCCAGCCGGGCCATCGCACCGGGCACCCGGCGCAGGTACCAGGCGAAGTCCTCCCCGCCCAGCGACTGCGGGGTGCCGACCGCGCTCATGCCGCTTCCCTCGGTGGCCTGGCGCAGGACGTCGATCGCCGCGACGTCGTTGACGACGGGTGGCACGCCCTGGACGTGCTCGAGCACGGCCATCACGGCATACGGGGCGACCACGTGCTGGACCGCCTCGGACAGCAACGGGCCGATCGTGGTCCAGGCGGTGGCGTCGAGCATCCGCAGGGTGCCGGCGGCGGTGCCGCTCGGCGGGATGACGTTGGCCGCCTGACCTGCATGGACCTCGCCCCAGACGAGCGCGAAGGCGGTGCGCGGGTCGAGGCGCCGCGACAGCACGGCGGGCAGCTCGGTGACGACCTTCGCGAGCGCGAAGGTGAGGTCCTCGGTGAGGTGCGGCCTGGAGGTGTGGCCGCCCCGGCCGTTGAGGTGGACGGTCACGCGGTCGGCCGCGGCCGTGATCGGGCCCTCGCGCAGGCCGACGCTGCCGGCGTCGATCGTCGGGTCGCAGTGCACCGCGAACACGGCGTCGACCCCGTCGAGGGCGCCGGCCGCGATGAGGTCGACCGCGCCGCCCGGGATGACCTCCTCGGCCGGCTGGAACAGCAGCCGGACCCCGATCCCCCGCTCGCGCAGTCCGTCCTCGTGCTCCTTGAGGGCCAGGCCGGCGCCGAGCACGGCCGCGACGTGGACGTCGTGGCCGCAGGCGTGGCAGATGCCCTCGGTGGTGGAGGACCAGGTGAGCCCGGTGCGCTCGCTGACCGGCAGGGCGTCGAGGTCGGCCCGCAGCGCGACCCGGTACGCCGGCTGCTCGGCACCGAGGTCGGCGACCAGGCCGGAGACCGGCAGGGTCGTGACGGCGATGCCCGCCTCGCGCAGCCGCCGCTCGACGAGGGCGGTGGTGCGCAGCTCGCCCCGGGACAGCTCGGGGTGCGCGTGGATGTCGCGCTGGACCTCGAGCAGGTGGGGGGCGAGGGTCTCGACGCTGGCGCAGACCGCGTCCAGCAGGGCGTTCGTGGTCATCAGGGCGCACTGTACCCGCGCCCCGGAGGACGGGGACCGCAGGTCAGCAGTCGGTCAGAAGGTCTCGCGCGGGACGTACACGCCCCAGACGTCGCGCAGCGCGTGGCTGATCTCGCCCCCGGTGGCGCGCAGCCGCAGCGCCTCCTTCATCGGGTAGAGCACGTTGTCGGTGCCGCGCGCCGCCTCCCGCACGGCCTCGAGCGCGGCCTCGACGGCGGCGTTGTCACGGTCGGCGCGCAGGGCCGCGAGCCGCTCGCGCTGGTCGACCTCGATCTGCGGGTCGACCCGCAGCGGCTCGTACGGCTCCTCCTCCTCGAGGGTGAAGCGGTTGACGCCGACGACCGTGCGCTCGCGGTTGTCGATCTCGAGCGCGATCCGGTAGGCGGACCGCTCGATCTCGGACTTCTGGAAGCCCTGCTCGATCGCGGCCACCGCACCACCCCGGTCCTCGACGGCTTGCATGAGCTCCAGCGCCGCGGCCTCGACGTCGTCGGTCATCGACTCCACGACGTAGGAGCCCGCGAACGGGTCCACCGTCTTGGTCACGTCGGTCTCGTAGGCGATGACCTGCTGGGTGCGCAGCGCGAGCCGGGCGGCCTTCTGCGTCGGGAGCGCGATCGCCTCGTCGAAGGAGTTCGTGTGCAGCGACTGCGTGCCGCCGAGGACGGCGCCGAGGCCCTGGAGCGCGACGCGGACGAGGTTGACCTCCGGCTGCTGGGCGGTGAGCTGCACGCCGGCGGTCTGCGTGTGGAAGCGCAGCATCTGGCTCTTGGGGTTCTTCGCCCCGAACTCGTCGCGCATGACCCGGGCCCAGATCCGGCGGGCAGCGCGGAACTTGGCGACCTCCTCGAGCAGGGTCGTGCGGGCCACGAAGAAGAAGGACAGGCGCGGCGCGAAGTCGTCGACGTCGAGCCCGGCGGCGATCGCGGCCCGGACGTACTCCTTGGCGTTGGCGAGCGTGAACGCGATCTCCTGCGCGGGCGTCGCCCCCGCCTCGGCCATGTGGTAGCCGCTGATGGAGATCGTGTTCCAGCGCGGCAGCTCCTTGGCGCAGTAGGCGAAGATGTCGCTGATCAGCCGCAGCGACTCCTTCGGCGGGTAGATGTAGGTGCCGCGCGCGATGTACTCCTTGAGCACGTCGTTCTGGATCGTGCCGGCCAGCCGCGTCGGGTCGGCGCCCATCTCCTCCGCCACCAGCTGGTACATCAGCAGCAGGGTCGAGGCCGGCGCGTTGATCGTCATCGAGGTCGAGAGCTCGCCCAGCGGCAGCCCCCCGAAGAGGGTGCGCATGTCCTCGACCGAGTCGATCGCGACGCCCACCTTGCCGACCTCGCCGTGGGCGATGGCCTCGTCGGAGTCGTAGCCCATCTGGGTCGGCAGGTCGAAGGCGACGGACAGGCCGCCGGTGCCGTTGGCGACGAGCTCGTGGTACCGCTCGTTGGACTCCTTGGCGGTGCCGAACCCGGCATACTGCCGCATCGTCCACGGCCGCCCCGTGTACATGTTCGGGTAGACGCCACGGGTGTACGGGAACGCGCCCGGCTCACCCAGCTGGGCCGCCGCGTCGAAGCCGGACAGGTCCTGCGGGCCGTACACGGCCTTGATCGGCAGGTCGGACTCGGAACGTGCGTCGGGGACGTCGGCGGCCATGCCGCACACGATAGTGAGCCGGTATGCCGGGGGCGCGGCCTGCGTGGCCGACCTCACCGTGGCCTCGGTCACGCCGTTGCGACCAGTGGCCGGCCACCTCCCGGGGGCTGCGTCAGTAGCCGAGCTCGGCCCGGCGCTGGTCCCAGCGGGCGGAGAGCTGCTGCATCTCCTCGGTGACGAACTCGAGGAAGTGGACGCTCAGCGCCAGCCGGTCCCCCGCACCGGACCCACGGCCGCCGACCTCCTCCACGCCCTCGCGCAGCGCGGCGGTGAGCGGTTCGTAGATGCGGGGGGTGTTGAGCATGACGTCGTGCCAGGCGTCGTCGGCCACGACGTAGACGTCGCGCCGGGTGCCCGGCTCGCGCTCGCGGTGGATCATCCGCATCTGCTGCAGGTGCCGCACCGCCCCGGACACCGAGGCCGCGCTGACCGACAGGGCCTCGCCGATCTCGGCTGCGGTCATCCGCCCGTCCTCGTCGGCGAGCAGCGCGGCGAAGACGCGCGACGGCAGCCGCTGCATCCCGGCCTCGGTGAGGGCCGACCCGAACCGCTCGACGAACCGGGCGGCGTCGGGCTGTCGGGCTGCGCGGGTGCTCATGGAGTCAACTTTAGTTCATTCAGTATCTTCTGAAAACTGTGTACACTCGGCCGCATGGATGCAGTGCTCGAGGCCACCGGCCTGCGCAAGACGTTCGGCTCCACGGTCGCCCTCGACGGGCTCGACCTCACGGTGCGCCGCGGCGAGGTCCACGGGTTCCTCGGGCCCAACGGCGCGGGGAAGTCCACGACGATCCGGATCCTGCTCGGGCTGCTGCGCGCCGACGGCGGCTCCGTCACCCTCCTCGGGCGTGACCCGTGGCGGGACGCCACCGAGCTGCACCGCCAGCTGGCCTACGTCCCCGGCGACGTCGTGCTGTGGCCCAACCTCACCGGCGGCGAGGTCATCGACCTGCTCGGCCGGCTGCGCGGCGGCGTCGACCGTGCGCGCCGCGACGAGCTGCTGCAGCTCTTCGAGCTCGACCCGACGAAGAAGGGCCGCTCGTACTCCAAGGGCAACCGGCAGAAGGTCGCCCTCGTTGCCGCGCTGGCCAGCGACGTCCCCCTGCTCGTCCTCGACGAGCCGACCTCCGGTCTCGACCCCCTCATGGAGAAGGTGTTCGAGGCCCAGGTCGCCCGGGCCCGGACCGAGGGCCGGACCGTCCTGCTCTCGAGCCACATCCTGTCCGAGGTCGAGGCCACCGCCGACCGGGTGAGCATCGTGCGGGCGGGCCGCATCGTCGACTCCGGCACGCTCGCCGACCTGCGGCACCTGACCCGCACCAGCGTCACCGCGACCCTGGGCACCGTCCCCGACCTGGCGCAGGTCCGGGCGTGGCCGGGCGTGGACGGCGTGCGCCTCGACCGCGACCGGCTCGTGATGTCGGTCGAGTCCAGTGCGGTGGGCGACGTGGTCGGCCGCCTCGGCGGCTACCGCATCGAGGCCCTCACCTGCCAGCCGCCGACCCTCGAGGAGCTGTTCCTCTCGCAGTACCGCGACGACCTGTCCGCCGCCGCCCGGGGCGAGGAGGTCAGGGCGTGAACACCTTCGCCGGGACCTGGCCGCTGCTGCGCCTGGCGTGGCGGCGAGACCGCTGGGTGGTCACCGCCAGCGTGCTCGCGCTCGTGGTCACCGCCTACTCCTCGATGGCTGCCACGCTCGACCTCTACCCCACCGACGCCGAGGCGGCCGCCGGCGCCAAGGTCATGGCGGACAACCCGTCGATCACGGCGCTCTACGGCCCGCTGCCGTCGCTCACCGCGCCGGGGGTGGGCGTGCTCAAGACGATCATGCTCGGCAGCGTCTTCACGGCCTTCCTCGCGTTCGCGCTCGTGCGCCGGCACACCCGCACCGAGGAGGAGGAGGGGCGCTTCGAGCTGGTGGCCGGCGGCGTGGTCGGGCGTCGCGCGCCGCTGGCCGCGGCTGTCCTGCTGGCCACGGCGACCGTCGTCGCGACCGGCGGCCTGTCCGCCGTCAGCCTCGTGGCGACCGGTGTCGACCCGACCGGGTCGCTGGCCCTCGGCGTGGTCGAGGTGGTCGCCGGGCTCGTCATGGTCGGCATCACCGCGGTCGCCTGCCAGCTCACGACCACCGCGCGGGGTGCAGGCGGGCTGGCCCTGACGATTTTGCTGGCGGCCTTCGTGGTCCGGGCCGTGGCCGACACGTCCACCGACGGCCAGGGCCTGGCCTACGCCTCCTTCCTCGGCTGGGCCGAGCGGGTCAGCCCCTTCGGCGACAACCGCCTCTGGCTGGTGCTGCCGGCGCTGGCCGCGCTGGCCGCGCTGCTCGTCGTCGCCGACGTCCTGCTGCAGCGCCGCGACCTCGGGTCCGGGCTGTGGGCCGCCCGCCCGGGACCCGCGCGCGCCTCCACCTCCCTCGGCTCCCCCCTCGGCCTGGCCTGGCGGCTGCAGCGCGGTGCCCTGCTCGGCTGGACGATCGGGTACGTCGTCCTCGGCCTGGTCGTCGGCAGCATCGCCCGGTCCGTGGACCAGATCGCCAGCAGTCCCGGCATCGAGGAGATGCTCCGGAAGATGAGCGGCGGCCAGGGAACCCTGCTCGAGGTCTTCTTCGGCACGGAGCTCAGGTTCCTCGCCGTCGGGGCCGCGGCATACGGCATCACCACCGCCCTGCGCCTGCGCTCGGAGGAGAGCGGCGGCCGGGCCGAGGTCACGCTCGCCACCCACGTGGGCCGGTGGCGGTGGCTGTCCAGCCACGTCCTCGTCGCCGTGCTGGGGTCGCTGTGGCTGCTCCTCGTCATGGGGCTGTCCGCCGGCCTCTCCGGTGGCGCGGTCAGCGAGGTCGGCGTCGTCGAGGTGCTGCCGGCGGCGCTGGCGACCGCCCCGGCCGTGCTCGTGTGCGTGGCCCTGACGGTGCTGCTGTTCGGGACGGTGCCGCGGTGGACGGCGGCCGCGTGGGGGCTGCTCGCGGCGTTCGTCCTCATCGGCGAGCTCGGGCCGCTGGTGGACCTGCCCGGGTGGGCGATGGGCCTCTCGCCGTTCGACCACCTCGGCAGCCTGCCGGGTGGGGACGCGAACCCCGTGGGCCTCACCGGGCTCCTGCTCGTGGCGCTCGCCGCTGGGACCCTCGGGTATGCCGGGTTCCGCCGCCGCGACCTCGTCACCTGACCCGGCCGGCGGCCTCGCCCCCCCTTCCGGGTCTTGAAGCGATCGCAACGGTCCTGACCGCCGCGATCGCTCCGAGACCCGGGCAGTGGCGGGTCAGAGCAGGTCGGTGCGGCCCTGCGCCCGCAGCGCGTCGACCACGGCCTTGACCTCCTGCGCCCGGTCCCTGGCCACCACGAGGACGGCGTCCGGGGTGTCGACCACGACGACGTCGTCGAGGCCGACGAGCGCCACCACGCGGCCGGTCCCCGGGACGACCACACCGGTGGCGTCGGCCACCTGCACCGTGTCGGCCGGGCCGAGGACCTGCACCCCCGGCATACCGGCGGCGTCGGGGAGCAACCCGCCCAAGGAGGCGAAGTCGCCCACGTCGTCCCAGCCGAACCCCCCGGGCACCACGGCGACGCGGCCGGCGGCAGCAGCGGGCTCGGCGACCGCGTGGTCGATGGCGATCTTCTCCAGCCCGGGCCACGCGTCGTCGAGGCGCGACGGGTCGGCCGCGAGCGCCCGCAGCCCCGCGGCCAGCTCGGGGTGCCACTGCGCCAGCAGGTCGAGCAGGACGCGGGCCTTCACGACGAACATGCCGGCGTTCCAGCGGAAGCGGCCGGTGGCGAGGTACTCCTGCGCGCGCTCGCGGTCCGGCTTCTCCACGAACTGCACGACCGCGTGCACGGGGCCGTCCCCCAGCCGCTCCCCCAGCTCGATGTAACCGAAGCCGGTCGCCGGGTGCGTCGGCTCGATGCCGATCGTCACGACGAGGTCGTCGGCCGCCGCCTCGACGGCGGCCGTCACACACGCCCGGAACGCGTCCTCGTCGCGGATCACGTGGTCGGCCGCGAACGAGCCCAGCACCGCGTCGGGGTCACGGGCCTCGAGCAGCGCGGCCGCCCACCCGATCGCGGCCATCGAGTCGCGCGAGGCCGGCTCGGCGAGCAGCTGGTCGGCGGGCAGGTCGGGCAGCTGGTCGCGGACGGCGTCGACGTGCGCCCGGCCCGTCACCACCAGCACCCGCTCGCCGGTGAGCGGCGCGAGCCGGTCCCAGGTCGCCTGGAGCAGCGTGCGACCGCTGCCGGTGAGGTCGTGCAGGAACTTCGGGGCGGCGGCGCGCGACAGCGGCCACAGGCGGGTGCCCGCTCCCCCGGCCGGGATCACGGCCCAGAAGTGCTCGGTCGACATGGCCGGAACGCTAGCCGACCGCACCCTCCCGTCACCTGCCGCTCACCCGACACCCCCCTCGGTGTCGCCGTCAGCACACCCCGGCGGCGGACCGTGGGGGACGTGCGGGTCGCCATCGTCACCGAGTCCTTCCTCCCGACGTTCAACGGGGTCACGACCAGCGTCTGCCGGGTCACCGAGTGCCTCGTCGCCGCCGGTCACGACGTCCTCCTCGTGGCGCCACGACCCGCCCCCGAGTCGTATGCCGGGTGCCCGGTGCACGGCGTCGCCTCGGTTCCCGTGCGGGGCTTCCCGCTCGGCATGCCGTCGCGCGAGGTCGAGGACGTGCTGCGCGGGTTCGGCCCCGACGTCGTCCACGTCGCCTCGCCGTTCGTGCTCGGCGCGAGCGCGCTCGCGACCACGTCGCGCCTCGGGCTGCCGAGCGTGGCGGTCTACCAGACCGACCTGCCGTCCTACCTCGAGCGCCACGCCCCCGCTGCGGTGGGCGCGGGCGCGTCGCGGGCGGCCTGGCGCTGGCTGCGGCGCCTGCACGCCCAGGCCGACCTCACGCTCGCCCCCTCGAGCGCCGCGCTGGCGGACCTGGACAGCCACGGGGTCGGGCGGACGGCGCTGTGGGGCCGCGGGGTCGACACCCGCCAGTTCTCCCCGCACTGGCGCCTCGACGCCGGCACCCGCGCGCTGCGCGGCCGGCTGTCGCCGGACGGCGAGGTCGTCGTCGGGTACGTCGGCCGGCTCGCCCCCGAGAAGGAGCTGGACCGGCTGCTGCCGGTGGCGATGCTGCCCGGCGTCCGGCTCGTGCTCGTCGGGGACGGCCCCGACCGGCAGCGCATCGCCGCCGCCCTCACCCGCGCCGCCGGGTCGGCGGGCGTGGCGGAACCGGTGCTCCTCGGCCGGCGCGACGGGGACGACCTCGCCCGGGCGTATGCCGCGCTCGACGTCTTCGTCCACACCGGCACCCGGGAGACCTTCGGGCAGACCCTGCAGGAGGCAGCGGCGACGGGCCTGCCCGTCCTCGCGCCGGCCCGCGGCGGGCCGCTCGACCTCGTCGACCACAGCCGCACCGGGCTGCTCTACGACCCGGACGACCCCACAGCCCTCGTCGACGCGGTCCGGCACCTGGTCGGCGACCGCGCCAAGCGCGAGGCCCTGGGGCGGGCCGGGCTCGAGCGCGTGGCCGACCGCAGCTGGGACTCCGTCACCGCAGCCCTGGTCGGCCACTACGAGCACGTCACCGCGGGCCACCGGGTCGCCTGACCCCACGAGCCCGGGTCGCCCCTTTCCGCGATCCGCATTCCCGCCGGACACGGACGTCTGCGCACAGACCAGCGTGTGCCTGCGCAGAGAGCGGGTGCGAGCGCAGTGGGACGGAGGTCTGTGCACAGACGAGCGGAAGCCCTCCCTCCGGCCGCGCACGGTTGTGGGCTGGCGCGGCATACCCGCTGGTAACCACTCCTGTCTGGTTTCTCACAGGCGGGCGGCGCGCGGGCCCGCGGAGCGGCCAGATAACCTGACGGACGAACTACGGCAACCGCCGCCCTCGTCGGACGAGCGACGCCGTCTCCACTCTTCTCGAAAGGGACGCGCAGTGGCGCAGGCAACCACGGGGACTCTCTACCGCGGCCGCGAGGGCATGTGGTCGTGGGTGGCCCACCGCATCAGCGGCGTACTCCTCTTCCTCTTCCTCTTCGCACACGTGCTCGACACGGCGCTCGTCCGGGTCTCGCCGAGCGCCTACAACGAGGTGATGTCGGCCTACAAGAACCCCGTCGTCGGGCTGGGAGAGGCCGGCCTCGTGGCCGCGGTCATCTTCCACGCGCTCAACGGCCTGCGGATCATCGCCGTCGACTTCTGGGGCAAGGGCCCGAAGTACCAGCGGCAGATGTTCTGGGGCGTCGTCGTCGGCTTCGTCGTGCTGTTCGCGCCGTTCGCGGTCCGGCACCTCACCAACGTCTTCTCGCACTGAAGGGGCAGAGAATGAGCGCCACCAGCCAGACCACCCCTGTGCCGACCCAGCCGGTCCGCCAGTCCCCCTACCGCCGGGTGAGCCGCGGCCGCGGCAACTTCGAGCTGTGGTCGTGGGTCTTCATGCGCGGCAGCGGCATCCTGCTGCTCGTGCTCGTCTTCGGGCACCTCTTCGTCAACCTCATGCTGGGCGAGGGCATCCACGCGATCGACTTCGCGTTCGTCGCCGGCAAGTGGGCCAGCCCGTTCTGGCAGGTCTGGGACATGCTCATGCTGTGGCTGGCGATGCTGCACGGCTTCAACGGCGTCCGCACGATCATCAACGACTACACCGAGCGCGACAACACGCGCTGGGTCCTCAAGGGCCTGCTGGTGCTGGCGACCTTCTTCACGGTCGTCCTGGGCACGCTGGTGATCTTCACCTTCGACCCGTGCATCGACCCGCACTCCACCCTCTCCGTGTGCGCGCGCTGACCCCGCACCTCGCGCAGTAAGGACACAGACACCCATGCAGACGCACAAGTACGACGTCGTGATCGTCGGCGCCGGCGGAGCCGGTATGCGCGCCGCCCTCGAGTCGAGCAAGCGCACCCGCACCGCGGTCCTCACCAAGCTCTACCCCACCCGTTCCCACACCGGCGCGGCGCAGGGCGGCATGTGCGCCGCCCTCGCCAACGTCGAGGAGGACAACTGGGAGTGGCACACCTTCGACACCGTCAAGGGTGGCGACTACCTCGTCGACCAGGACGCCGCCGAGGTCATGTGCCGTGAGGCCATCGACGCGGTCATCGACCTCGAGAAGATGGGCCTGCCGTTCAACCGCACGCCCGAGGGCAAGATCGACCAGCGCCGCTTCGGCGGGCACACGCGCAACCACGGCGAGGCCGCCGTCCGCCGGTCCTGCTTCGCCGCCGACCGCACCGGCCACATGATCCTGCAGACGCTCTACCAGAACTGCGTCAAGCAGGGCGTGGAGTTCTACAACGAGTTCTACGTCCTCGACCTGCTGCTCAACACCGGCAGCGACGGCGTCGAGCGCGCCGCGGGCGTCGTCGCGTACGAGCTGGCCACCGGCGAGCTGCACATCTTCCAGGCCAAGTCGGTCGTCTTCGCCACCGGCGGCACCGGCAAGGTCTTCAAGACGACCTCCAACGCCCACACCCTCACCGGCGACGGCATGGGCGTGGCCTTCCGCCGCGGCATACCGCTGGAGGACATGGAGTTCTTCCAGTTCCACCCGACAGGCCTCGCCGGCCTGGGCATCCTGCTGTCGGAGGCGGCCCGTGGTGAGGGCGGCATCCTGCGCAACGCCGACGGCGAGCGCTTCATGGAGCGGTACGCCCCCACCATCAAGGACCTCGCCCCGCGCGACATCGTCGCCCGGTCCATGGCGAACGAGGTCCGCGAGGGCCGCGGCGCGGGGCCGAACAAGGACTACGTCCTGCTCGACCTGACGCACCTCGAGCCCGCGCACATCGACGCCAAGCTCCCGGACATCACCGAGTTCGCCCGCACCTACCTCGGGGTCGAGCCGTACACCGAGCCGGTCCCGGTCTACCCGACCGCGCACTACGCCATGGGCGGCATCCCGACCAACGTCGAGGCCGAGGTGCTGCGCAACAACACCGACGTCGTCCCGGGCCTCTACGCCGCGGGCGAGGTCGCGTGCGTGTCCGTCCACGGCTCGAACCGGCTGGGCACCAACAGCCTGCTCGACATCAACGTCTTCGGCCGCCGTGCCGGGATCGCCGCGGCGGAGTATGCCGTGGACGTGCCGTGGGTCGACCTCCCCGAGGCTCCCGAGGCGCTCGTCACCGGCATGGTGGAGGGCATCCGGTCGCGCGAGAGCGGCGAGCGCGTGGCCGACCTGCGGCGCGAGCTGCAGGAGACCATGGACCGCAACGTCCAGGTGTTCCGCACCGAGGCCTCGATGAAGGAGGCCCTCGGCGTCATCGACGAGCTCAAGGAGCGCTACGCCAACGTCGTGGTGCAGGACAAGGGCAAGCGGTACAACACCGACCTGCTCGAGGCCGTGGAGCTCGGCTTCCTCATCGAGCTCGCCGAGGTCATCACGCTCGGCGCCCTCGCCCGCAAGGAGTCCCGCGGCGGCCACTTCCGCGAGGACTACACCGCGCGCGACGACGTGAACTTCATGCGGCACACGATGGCCTACCGCCCGGCGGTCGACGGCGACCTCAGCGCGGGGCCGTCCTTCGCCGACGAGGTCCGCCTCGACTACAAGCCCGTGACCGTGACCCGCTACCAGCCGATGGAGCGCAAGTACTGATGACTGCCACTGCCGAGAAGCAGACCACCGAGGAGCAGAAGGCAGGGGCCGTCCCGACCTTCACCGTGACCCTCAAGGTCCAGCGGTACGACCCCGAGGTCGACAGCGCACCGCACTGGGAGACCTACCAGGTCACCTCGCACGCGACCGACCGCGTCCTCGACGCCCTGCACCAGATCAAGTGGGAGCAGGACGGCTCGCTGTCGTTCCGCCGCTCCTGCGCCCACGGCGTCTGCGGTTCGGACGCCATGCGGATCAACGGCAAGAACCGGCTCGCCTGCAAGACGCTCATCAAGGACGTCAACCCGGACAAGCCGATCACCGTCGAGCCGATCAAGGGCCTTCCGCTCGAGAAGGACCTCATCGTCGACATGGAGCCGTTCTTCGACGCCTACCGCGAGGTGATGCCGTTCCTCGTGACCTCGGGCAACGAGCCGACCCGCGAGCGGATCCAGAGCCAGGCCGACCGCGACCGCTTCGACGACACCACCAAGTGCATCCTGTGCGCCGCCTGCACGACGAGCTGCCCGGTGTTCTGGAACGACGGCCAGTACTTCGGCCCGGCCGCGATCGTCAACGCCCACCGGTTCATCTTCGACAGCCGCGACGAGGGCGGGGCCCAGCGCCTGGAGATCCTCAACGACAAGGAAGGCGTGTGGCGCTGCCGCACCACCTTCAACTGCACGGACGCCTGCCCCCGCGGGATCCAGGTCACCAAGGCCATCCAGGAGGTCAAGCGCGCCCTCCTGACCAGCAGGTTCTGACGAAACGGCCCCCTTTGGGGCACACTGTCGCCAGTGCTCAGCCGACGACACCTGACCGCCGCCACCGCCAGCGCCCTGCTGGCGGTCGGCGGCATCGTCGTTCCCTCGCTCACCGCGCCCGCTGTGGCCGCCCCCGGGCCCAAGCCCGCCGCCACGCCCGCGCTGCCCGTCCCGCGCGCGACCGTGCAGCCGCTGCAGTCGGTCGGCGGGCCGAGGCTCGCGGCCACCGGTCTCGTCACGGACCTGCCGCCCGGCGTGCCGGCGCCGCCGGAGCTGCGCGACGTCGCCTGGCTGCTGGCCGACCTCGACACCGGTGAGGTCCTGGCGGCCAAGGCGCCCCACGCCCGGCTGCTGCCTGCCAGCACCCTGAAGACGCTCACGGCCCTGACGCTGATCCCCCAGGTGCCGCCGGACGAGCTGGTCAAGGCCACGCCGGCCGACGCCGCTGCGGACGGCACCCGCGTGGGCATGGTCCCCGGGCAGACCTACACCGGCCGGCAGCTGTTCCAGGCGTTGCTGATGTCATCCGGCAACGACGCGGCATACGCCCTCGCGGAGGCCGCCGGCGGCCGGGAGAAGGTGCTGGCGGAGATGAACGCCAACGCCGCGCACCTGGGCGCACTCGACACCCTCGCCAAGGACCCGGCGGGGCTCGACGCACCCGGCCAGACCTCGAGCGCGTACGACCTGGCCCTCATCGCCCGCGCCGCCCTGCAGCTGCCCGACTTCCGGGCGTACGTCACGACGAAGCAGAGCGACTTCCCCGGGCTGGTCGACCCGCGGACGAAGAAGCGCAAGACGTACAAGATCAACAACCACAACGCCCTGCTCTACAACTACCCGGGCACGATCGGCGTCAAGAACGGCTACACGGTGGCGGCCCACCGCACCTACATCTCGGCCGTCACGCGGGGCGGGCACACCTACCTGCTCACCGAGATGTACGGCCTGGGCAACTCGTGGCGGCCGCAGGCGGCCATGTACGACTGGGCGTTCCGGTATGCCGCGCAGGCCCGGCCGGTGGGCCGGCTCGTCGACCCGGGCGAGGTCACCGGCCCGCTGGGGGCGCCGCCGACCGCGGTGGCCGGCGCTCCCGGCGACGCGGGCGAGTCCCCCGCTCAGCGGACCGCCGCCGCGGCAGCGGTCCCGTCGGCCCAGCTCGGGTCGGCGTCGTCCATGGCGCCCTGGCTGGGCTTCGGAGGGCTCGCAGCCCTGGTCGGGGCCGTCGCCGGCCTGCGCCTGCGGGCCAGGCGCGCCGTCCGCGGCCGCCACCGCGCCCTCTCCTGACGCAGGACGCCTCCCCACTCCCGGCCGCCGACGGTACGCGCGCTGGGGCGGACAGCCGGGCGTCGGGGCGAGGGGGTGTGCCGGGCGCGCGGGCCCCCGGGGTCAGTGGCGACGCAGGAGGGCGCGCAGGCCGCGGCGGGCCGTCCCGAGCGCGGTCGCCCCGACGGCGCCGAGCACGAGGCCGGCGGCGAGGGTGGTGCGGTCCGCGGCGACGGGTCCGAACGTCGGCAGCCCGGCGTCGGTGCGGGCCCGGACGGAGTCGATCGGCTCCGGCGCCGGGCCCTCGCGCAGCTTCTGCCGCTGGGCGGGGGACAACTGCCGGGCGCTGCCTGCGGTCTCGTCGAGGTCGTTGGCGGCCCAGGCCGCGGAGATGAGCAGCACCCGCGACATGAAGTTGAGCCACACGAGCAGACCGACGACGAGCGCGAACCCGAGGTACAGCTTGTTGTGCGTGGTGCTGGCCAGCAGGACCGACCCGAACTTCTTGAGCAGGGTGAGCGAGACGCCGCCGAAGACCGCGGCGTTGCGCAGCCCGTGCCACGGGACGTCGACCCCGGACAGCAGCCGCAGCATGACCACCACGATCGCGCCGTCGAGGGCCACGCCGACGAGCAGCGACACGAGGGTCAGCACCCACCCCTGGCCGCCGAGCCCGATGAGGCCGGCGAGCCACTTGGCGGCCGCCCCTGCGACGGCCCCGACGGCGGCCGACAGGACGATGCCCACGCCGAGCACGACCAGCACGCCGAGGTCCCGCAGCTTGGCCACGACCGGGTTGCCCACCGACCCCTCGACGCCGAACACGGCCCGGATGCCGTCCCGCAACGCGCTCAGCCACCCCGTACCGGCCAGCACCAGGCCGACGACCGAGATGATCCCGCTGACCGACAGCGTCGCCGACGTCGGCATCGAGACCTGGATGATGCCCTCGGGGTGGGCCCGGGACCGCACGAAGCCGGGCAGGAGGTCGTTGATGGCGTTCCTGCTCTCCTCGAGCAGCCCCGGCTGGCCGCGCAGGACGAAGCCGAAGATCGTGAAGGCGAGCAGCACCGCCGGGAAGACGGAGAAGAAGGCGAAGTAGCCCACGCCGCCTGCGAGCAGGTTGCCCCGCGCGTCGCCGTACCGCTTCCAGGCACGCCAGACGGGCGTGGTCTGGAACCAGGCCCACCACTGCTTGAGGGTCTGCACCGGTCAGGCTCCGATCGGTCGGGACGTGTCAGGGCACCCACCCAGCGGGAACGACGTCACCGGGCGCCACACGGAGTCGGCGCCGTGCTCGTAGAGGTGGAACTCGCTCACCTCGAAGGTGCACTCGAAGTCGGCGAGCTCCTGCAGGGCCCGGTCCAGGCTCTCGTCCGGGACGTGGTGCGCCACGGTCACGTGCGGGTGGTAGTAGAAGTCGAGCTTGCGCTTCAGCGGCCCCCGGCGGACGGCCTGCTCCAGCAGCTCGCACTCGCCGATGCCGGCCGAGACCTGGACGAAGACGACCGGCGAGACGGGCCGGAACGTGCCCGTGCCGCGCAGGACCATCGAGAACGGCTCGCGGCTCGCGGCAGCCTGGGCCAGGTGCTCCTCCACCGCCGCCATCTGCTCGGGCTCGACCTCGGTCGGCGGCAGCAGGGTCACGTGCGTCGGGATGGAGTCGGCGAGGGGGTCACCGAAGGAAGCCCGCTTCGCCTGCAGCATCTCCGCGTGCGGTGAGGGGATGGCGATCGACACACCGATGGTCGGCACCCGAGCGACCCTACCGAACTGCGGGCAGGAGGCCGACCCGGTCGCGGACCCGGGCCATGGTGCCCCGGGCCACCTCGCGCGCCCGGTCCGCGCCGTCGGCGAGGATCCGGTCGAGCTCGGCGGGGTCGTCGAGGAGCTCGCGCATGCGCTCCTGGAACGGCGTCAGTGCCGCGACCACGACGTCGGCGACCTCCTTCTTGAGGTCCCCGTAGCCCTTGCCCGCGAACGACTCCGCGACCTGCTCCACGGGCGTGCCCGAGAGCACGGAGTGGATGACGAGCAGGTTGGAGACCCCGGGCTTGCCCTCCGGGTCGTAGCGGACCTCGGCCTCGGTGTCGGTGACGGCCGAGCGGATGTTCTTGGCGATCCGGGCCGGGTCCTCCATGAGGTCGATGAGGCCCTTGGGCGACGAGCCGGTCTTGCTCATCTTCGCGGTCGGGTCCTGCAGGTCCTGGATCTTCGCCGATCCCTTGACGATGTACGGCTCGGGCACGACGAGGCCGCCGCCGAAGCGCGTGTTGAACCGCTCGGCGAGGTCGCGGGTGATCTCGAGGTGCTGGCGCTGGTCCTCGCCGACGGGCACGTAGGCCGCGTCGTACATGAGGATGTCGGCCGCCATGAGCATCGGGTAGGTGAACAGCCCGACGTTGGCGTTCTGGCCCTTGGCCGTCTTGTCCTTGAACTGCGTCATCCGGCTCGCCTCGCCGAAGGCGGTGAGGCAGTTCATCACCCAGCCGAGCTCGGCGTGCTCGGTGACGTGGCTCTGGCAGAACACCGCCGAGCGCTTGGGGTCGACCCCGCCGGCGATGAACTGGGCCGCGGTGACACGGGTGCGCCGGCGCAGGACCTCGGGGTCGGTCGGCACGGTCAGCGCGTGCAGGTCGGCGACGAAGTAGAACGCGTCGAAGTCGTCCTGCAGCTTCACCCAGTTGACCAGCGCCCCGAGGTAGTTGCCGAGGTGGAGCGAGTCGCTGGTGGGCTGCATGCCGGACAGGATCCGGGGCAGCGCCTGCTGGGTGGGCGTGGCGGACATGGGCGCCATTGTGTCAGGTGAGGTGCAGCAGGAATCCCTGGGCGGGTGCGAGCACCGGCATGGGCAGCCCGACCTGCGACAGCAGCGCGCCGTCGAGGTGGAGGTCGCCGGCGAGCGCCTGCTCCCACCACCCAGGGGCCACGTGCTGCACGAGCGCCGGCAGGCCGGCCTCGGGCCGCACCTGCACGGCATACGTGCGCTCGGGGTCGAGTCCCGGCAGCCGGACGAGGCCGGGCGTCGCCCGCCGCGCGCTGTCGGTGCGCAGCACCGTGTATGCCGCCTGTGCCCGGTCCGCGGCGAGCGTGCCGGTCACGAGCAGCGTGCCGTCGTCGACGGCGTCGCGGACGAGGTCACCGGTGTGCAGCAGGCCGCGCAGCTCGCGGTACAGGCCCGACCAGGCGCGCAGCGCGCCGAGCTCCTCGGGCGTGCAGGCACTGACGTCCCACTCCAGCCCCGCGTGGCCCTGCAGGGCGACGAGCATGCGGAACGGCAGGTCGAACGTGCGGTGGGTGGTGTGCGCGGTCGCCGGCCCGACGTGGGTGCCCATGGTCTCGGCCGGGACCAGGAGGGAGGTCCAGCGCTGGATCTGCACGCGCTCGAGCGGGTCGTTGCAGTCGCTGGTCCAGACGCGGTCCGTGCGGGACAGCACGCCGAGGTCGACCCGGGCGCCGCCGCTGGAGCAGGACTCGATCTCCAGGTCCGGGTGCGCCTCGCGCAACCGGTCGAGCAGCGCGTAGAAGGCGACCGTCTGCTCGTGCACGGCGGGTCGGTCGGTGGCGCGGCCGTCGCTGCGGACCGCCTCGTGCAGGTCGCGGTTGTGGTCCCACTTGATGAAGTCGATGCCGAGGTTGCCGACCAGGGCGCTGATGTGCCGCTCGACGTGCGCCGCCGCCTCGGGGTCGGCCAGGTCCAGCACCTGCTGGTGGCGGGACTCGCGGGGCCGGCCCGCGCGGGGGCCGAGCACCCAGTCGGGGTGGGCGCGCACGAGGTCGGAGTCCTCGTTGACCATCTCCGGCTCGAACCACAGGCCGAACTCCATGCCGAGGTCCTTGACGTGCCGCACGAGCGGCTCGAGCCCGGTCGGCCACGCCTCGTCCGAGACCACCCAGTCCCCGAGGCCCCGGTGGTCGTCGCGGCGGCCGCCGAACCAGCCGTCGTCGAGGACGAACCGCTCGACGCCGATCGAGGCGGCCGTGTCGGCCAGGCCCTTGAGCCGGTCGAGGTCGTGGTCGAAGTAGACGGCCTCCCACGTGTTGAGGACCAGCGGCCGCGGGCCGGTCGCCCGCGTGCGGGTGGCCCGCTGGCGACGGTGCAGCCGACGCGAGATCCCGTCGAGGCCGTCGGTCGCGTGGACGAAGAGGACGTCGGGCGCGGTGTAGGTCTCGCCGGGATCCAGGCGCACCTCGCCGGCCTCGAGCAGCTCACCGCCACCGAGGACGGAACCGTGCATCCCGGCGCCCTCGGGCAGCCGCTCCACGAGGTGCTCGTGGTTGCCGCTCCACGCGACGTGCGTCGCCCACACCTCGCCCTGGCCGAAGCCGAAGCCGGACGTCCCGGCCAGGAGCAGCAGGGTCGCGTCGTGGCCGGTGCGTCCACGCCGGGAGGCGCGCAGGTGCGTGCCCTCGTGGAGTGCGCTGCGCTGCGGCGAGCGCTCGCGACACCAGCGCCCGGTGAGGTCGAGCACCTCCGTGGCGCGGGACGGCAGGGGCAGCACCGCCCGCAGCGCCGTCAGGTCGAGCGGGGCGGCGCCGTCGTCCGCGGCCGGCCCGGTGTTCGTCACGGAGCGGCCGACGCGCAGCACCCCGTGGTCGTCGAGCTCGAGCACGACCTGGACCCGGACCCCTCCGTCCTCGGCGACCGTGCGGACGGTGCCTGCACCCTCGCGGGTCGTGGTGCCCCGCCACCGCGGCGCCGTCGCGCCGCCGGCGCGGTGCGCGGCATACGCCGGGGTGCCCAGCCAGCCGTCGCCGCCCGTGGGCAGCAGCGTGAGCGGCCACGGCTGGTCCAGCGCGTTCGGGGGCACGGGACCCTGCGCGAGCAGGGGCAGCGCCTCGACCGCGCCGTCCGGCAGGTCGGCGCCCCAGTGCAGGACGCGCGGGAGGCCCGGCCCCGAGGTGTCGAGCACCACGAGGGTGCCGGCGGATCGGAGGACCTCGAGGTCGGGACTCATCCCTTGGTGGCTCCCAGCGTCAGGCCGGCGACGAACTGCTTCTGCAGGACGAAGAAGATGATCAGGGTCGGCAGGGCGATCACGACCGAACCGGCCGCGACGAGGTTGAAGTCCGTGAAGAACTGGCCCCGCAGGTTGTTGATCGAGCTCGTCACGGGGAACTTGTCACCGGACTGGAGCAGCACGGTCGCCCAGAAGAACTCGTTGTAGATCCAGGTGACCTCCAGCGTCGCCAGCGCGGCCAGCGGAGGACGGCACAACGGGAGCGTCATCTGGAAGAACTGGCGCAGCACGCCGGCACCGTCGACGACCGCCGACTCGTACAGCTCGCGCGGCAGTGCCTTCATGTAGTTCGACAGGACGAAGGCGCAGAATCCCGTCTGGAAGGCGACGTTGACCGCGATCAGGCCCCAGTAGCTGTTGAGCAGGGTCCCGGACTCGCTGAACCAGAACGGGACCTCGATCGAACGGAACATGCGGTAGACCGGGATGAGCAGGGCCTGCGGCGGCAGGAGGTTGGCCGCCGTGAACACACCCAGCAGCGCCAGGTTGAACTTCCACGAGAACCGCGCGACGACGAAGGCCACGCAGCACGAGAGGAAGAGCGTGAGCAGCACAGCCGGGATGGTGATGTATGCCGAGTTGAGCATGGTGTGCGTGAAGTCGGCCTGCTGCCACGCGTCCTTGTAGTTCTGCAGGGTGAACCCGCCGAACGAGAAGTACCCGTGCTTGCTCGTGTAGGCGTAGTCGCGGAAGCTCCCCAGCAACGCGTAGGCCACGGGGAAGATCCACACCAGGGCGACGACGGCGAGGAAGACCTGGGTGGCGAGGCGGCCACGGCTGCCGCCCACCGGTTGCGGTCGGCCGCTCTTGCCCAGGAGGGCCTTGGTGGCCGCGTTTCCCGAATCCACGACGGCACTCATCGTTGCTCCTTGAAGGCGTACCGCAGGTAGATGGCGACGAACACGCTCGAGATGAGCAGCATCATCGTCGCCATGGCCGAGCCGAAGCCGATGCGGCTGGCCTCGCCAACGATGTTGCTCGTGACGAGCGTGGAGATGAGCTCCAGGCCGTTGCGTCCCTTGTTGATGACCCAGACGAGGTCGAAGGCGCGCAGCGACTCGATGACCGTGACGACGAGCACGATGGCGTTGATCGGCGCCATGACCGGGAACACCACCCGGAAGAAGGTGGTCCGCTCGTTGGCCCCGTCGACGCGGGCGGCCTCGCGCAGGCTCGGGTCGACGCCCTTCAGCCCGGCCAGGTACAGCAGCATGATGTAGCCGACGTGCCGCCAGCTCGCCGCGATGAGGGCGGCCCAGAGGTTGTAGCGCTGGTCGCCGTACCAGTCGATGGTGCTGCCGGTGACCTGGTTGATGAGGCCCTGGTCGCGGCTGTAGATCAGCTGCCAGATGAAGCCGACGAGGGCCAGCGACAGGACGACCGGCAGGTAGATGGCCGTCTGGTAGATCCGGGACCCGCGCAGCTCGCGGTCCAGCAGCACGGCCAGGAAGAGGCCGAACGGCGTGGCCACCAAGAACAGCCCACCCAGCCAGATCAGGTTGTGCTGCACCGCCGGCCAGAACGGCGGGTAGATGCTCACGACGTCCTGGTAGTTCTTCAGCCCGATCACCTTGGCCGAGGAGATCGGCCCGATGCCGTCCCAGTCGGTGAAGGACAGCAGGACCGAGCCGATGGCCGGCACCCATACCAGCCAGAGCACCAGCGCAGTCGGGACCGCGATCATCAACGCCACGACCACCCGGTCGACCGGGCTGAGGTGGTCGATGCCCTTGTACTTGCGTCTCGCCACGAGAACCTCCTCGGTGGGGGGCGAGCACGAGGGCCCGGGCGGGTCAGGCCCGCCCGGGCCCTGGTGGCTCAGGAGCCGAAGATGCTCTTCTTCTGGTTCTCGATGCTGTTGCAGAGCCCGTCGATGTCCTTCGGGTTCTTGATGAAGGTCTGGATCGCGGGGATCATCACGGTCGACGCGAAGTCGGGCCGGGTGTCGCGGTCCATGAACTGCGCGATGGACTTGGCCTGCTTGACGAACTCGACCGACTTCTTCTGCAGGGCGGTGTAGCTGCCCTGGTCGGCCTGGTCGGTCGTCGCGATGACCGAGGGGTCGGCCTTGACGGCGAGGTTCTGGGCATCCGCGGACCCGAGGTAGGCGAGGAGCTTCTTGGCGCCCGCCTCGTTCTTGGGCCGCTTGGCCATCATGTAGCCGTCGATCGGCGCCTCGATCGCGTCCGCACCGATGGTGGAGTCGACCTCGGGGAAGTTGAAGAAGTCGAGGTCGTCCTGCTCGGCGCCCTTGGTGAACTGCTGGGCGACGAATGCGCCGAGCACATAGGTCCCCGCCTTCTTCTGCTGGAGGGCCTGTGCGGCCTCCTGCCAGGTGCGGCCGAGGGAGTCCGGCTGGTGCAGGTCGAGCAGCCCGGCCCAGGTGTCGAAGACCTTCTTCACCTTGTCGCCGTTCCAGGCCTCCTTGCCGGCCATGAGGCTGACGTGGAAGTCGTAGCCGTTGATGCGCAGGTTGAGCTGGTCGAAGGTGCCCATCGCGGGCCAGCCGTCCTTGTCGCCGAACGCGATCGGGACGAGGCCGTCCTTCTTCATCTTGGCGCCGAGCGTCTTGAAGTCGTCCAGCGTCTTGGGGACCTCGTAGCCCTTCTCCTGGAAGACGCTCTTGCGGTAGAAGACGGCCCACGGGTAGTAGGTGGACGGCACGAAGTACTGCTTGCCGTCGTCCCCGGTGGACGCCTTCTTCAGCGCGTCGGACATGCCGGAGAGGTTCTTCCACACGTCCGAGATGTCACCGGCCAGGCCCTTGTCGGCGAAGAACCGCATGCGGTACCCGGAGAACCAGGTCCACACGTCGTCCGGCGAGCCCTGCAGGTAGTTGTTGATGTTCTCCTGGAACGTGTTGTGGTCGATCGTGTTGATCTTGACCGTGATCCCGGAGTTGGCCTTCTGGAACGCGTCGACCACGGACTGGACGGCGGCCTTCGGCACGGCGTCCGACTGGTTCGAGCCGAGGGTGACGGTGCCGGTGGCCTTGCCACCGCCGCCGCTGGAGCTCCCGCCGCCACACGCGGCGAGCAGGGAGGGTGCGGCCAGCAGCGTCCCGGCGCCCAGGGCACCGCGCAGCAGGGTCCGGCGGTCCACGCCACGGACGGACGGCGGGACAAGGCTGGCGAGGTACTCGGCCTCGGTGGCGGGGCGGGTCATTTCGGTCTCCTTTGACGCGACGACGATGTGCCGAGGGCTCCGGATCGATAGCCACACATTCGATCAGAAACCAACAGCTCCGGACTGAGAATGACCGTCCGCCATGTTTCTGTCAAGGGCTTGCGGCCGATTCGTCATCTTCCCGTTTTCCGCTCGTAACGTGCTCAATGTCAAGGACTTCCGGCCTGTAGACGCGGGCCGGAACCGAGGTGCGCGCCCGGGGTCCGTCCATGTTTGTTTCTGTTGACATTTGCCGACCGAGTCCCGACACTGACCGTCATGCGCTCATGGCCGAGTGACCGGGTCGCCTTCGGTGGCGACTACAACCCCGAGCAGTGGCCGCGTGAGGTCTGGGACGAGGACATGGCCCTGATGCGTGAGGCCGGTGTGAGCTTCGTGTCCCTCGGGATCTTCTCGTGGTCCTGGCTCGAGCCCGCCAAGGGCGAGTACGAGTTCGGCTGGCTCGACGAGGTCATGGACCTGCTGCACGCCAACGGCGTCGCGGTGGACCTCGCGACCGCCACCGCCACGCCCCCGCCGTGGCTCTCGGCAGCCCACCCCGACATCCTCCCGGTGGACGTCGACGGCCACACCCTGTGGCCGGGCAGCCGACAGGCGTGGTGCCCCAGCTCCACCGTCTACCGCGAGTACGCCCTGGCCCTGACCCGCCAGCTGGCCCAGCGGTACCACGACCACCCGGCCCTGGCGTTGTGGCACGTGTCGAACGAGTACGCCTGTCACAACATCCCCTGCTACTGCGACACGTGCGCCGCGGCGTTCCGGGTCTGGCTGCGCCGGCGGCACGAGACCCTCGACGCCCTCAACGACTCGTGGGGCACCGCGTTCTGGAGCCAGCGCTACACCGAGTGGGACCAGGTCCTGCCCCCGCGCCGGACGACCACGTTCCACAACCCGACCCACGTCCTGGACTACCGACGGTTCCAGTCCGACCAGCTGCTCGACTTCTTCCGCGCGGAGAAGGCCGTCCTGAGCGAGGTCTCCCCCGGCGTCCCGGTCACGACGAACTTCATGACGCTCGCGCACTTCGAGCACCTCGACTACTCCCAGTGGGCGCCCGAGCAGGACGTCGTCAGCACCGACCACTACGTCGTCGACGCCCTCGAGCACCCGCAGGCCGAGCTGTCCTTCTGCGGCGACCTGACCCGTGGCCTTGCCGGCGGCCGGCCGTGGCTGCTCATGGAGCACTCGACCAGCGCGGTCAACTGGCAGCCGGTCAACCCGGCCAAGGCGCCGGGCGAGATGACCCGCAACAGTGTCGTCCACGTGGCGCGCGGCGCGGACACGCTCGGCTTCTTCCAGTTCCGCCAGTCCCGGGCCGGCGCCGAGAAGTTCCACTCCGCCCTCGTGCCGCACGCCGGCCGCGACAGCGCGCGCTTCCGCGAGGTGGCCGAGCTCGGCGCCCTCGCGGCGCGCCTGGGCGAGGTCGTCGGCAGCACGGTCGAGGCACAGGTCGCGATCCTGTGGGACTACCAGTCGAACTGGGCGGCCACCGGTCCCGCGATGCCGTCGAGTGCCCTGCACCCGACCGCCGTTCCCCACGCGGTCCACCGCCTGCTGCGCGACCGGGGCGTGACGGCCGACGTCGTGCACCCCGGTGCCGACCTCTCGGCATACCGGGTCGTCGTCGTGCCCACCCTCTACTCGGTGACCGACGCCCACGCCCGGGCCGTGGCCGACGCCGCCGCCGCGGGTGCGCACGTCGTCGTGACCTTCTTCTCCGGCATCAGCGACGAGCACGACCACGTGCGGCTCGGCGGCTACCCCGGCGCCTTCCGCGAACTGCTCCAGGTCCGCGCCGAGGAGTTCTTCCCGCTGCGGGTCGGCGAGACCGTCGCCGTGGGCTCGGGCACCGGCACCCTGTGGAGCGAGGACCTCACGACCCACGGCGCCGAGACCGTCGAGACGTACGGGTCGGGCCCGCTCGCCGGCAAGCCCGCGGTCACGAGGGCGACCGTGGGCGAGGGCAGTGCGTGGTACCTCGGGACCCTGCCGGACGACGAGCTGCTCGGCAGCCTGCTCGACCGGGTGCTGGCCGACGCGGGAGTGGAACCGGCCGCGGCCGTCCCGCCGGGCGTCGAGGCCGTGCGGCGCAGCGGCGCGAACGGCTCGTGGCTGTTCCTCGTCAACCACACCGACAGCGAGCAGACCGTCCCGGCGTCCGGCACGAACCTGGTGCGCGAGGCGGCCGTCGGGCCGCAGGTGACGCTGCCGGCCGGTGGCGTCGCCGTGGTCCGAGAGTCCTAGCCGTGCTCGCCAGCCAGCGCCGCAGCCGGATCGCCGACCTCGTCGAGCAGACCGGGGCCGTCAGGGTGTCCGACCTCGTGGCCGAGCTCGGCGTCTCGGACATGACGATCCGGCGCGACATCGACCAGCTGGCGGACCAGGGTCTGCTCGAGCGCGTCCACGGCGGAGCGGTCGCGGTGAGCACGCCGACGAGCGAGGAGCCGGGCTTCCGCGCGAAGTCGACGCTGATGACGGCGCAGAAGCGGGCGATCGGCGAGGCGGCGGCGGCCCTGGTGGAGCCCGGCTCGTCGATCGGCATCTCCGCCGGGACCACGACCTACGAGCTCGCCCGGGCAGTCCGCGCCGTCCCCGACATCACGGTGGTCACCAACTCGGTGCCGGTGGCCCAGCTGCTGCACGAGTCGGGCACCCCCGGGCAGACCGTCGTCCTCACCGGCGGCATCCGCACACCGTCCGACGCCCTGGTCGGACCGGTCGCGGTCGCGGCCCTGCGCTCGCTGCACGTCGACCTGCTCTTCCTCGGCGCGCACGGGGTCGACGCCGCCGCCGGGCTCACGACCCCCAACCTCGTCGAGGCCGAGACCAACCGCGCCCTCGTCGCCTGCGCCCGCCGGACCTGCGTGCTCGTCGACCACTCGAAGTTCGGCGTCATCGGGCTCAGCACGTTCCTCGACCTCGACCAGGTCGACGTCCTCGTCACCGACGACGAGCTGTCGCAGCGCGCCCGGGCAACGGTGGCCGACCTCGTCGACACCCTCGTCGTGGCGCGCGACCACGGCCGCACCGAACGACGGGAGGGCAGCGCATGACCACCCACGGGGAGCGCGTCCGCGTGCGCCGCACCAGCCGCACCCTGGCGGACGGCCGCGAGATCATCTACTTCGACGACAGCCCGGACGCGCCCCCGCGTGAGGCGGTCGACGGACGCCCGCTCGGGGCCCGCGCGCACGCCGGCCAGGTCCGTCACGACGCCCTCGTGGGTGACTGGGTCGCGATCGCTGGCCACCGCTCGAACCGCACCTTCCTGCCGCCGAAGGACGAGTGCCCGCTCTGCCCCACCGGCACCGGCACCGTCCCGTCCGAGGTCCCGGAGAGCTCGTACGACGTCGTGGTCTTCGAGAACCGGTTCCCCTCCTACGCGCCCGTCTCCGACTTCGCGCCCGAGACCCGCTCCGACCTCGAGCGCTCGGGGCCGGCCCTCGGCCGCTGCGAGGTCGTCTGCTTCACCAGCGACCACGACTCGACCTTCGCCGAGCTGAGCCCGCAGCGCGCGCGCACGGTGATCGACGCCTGGGCCGACCGGACCGCGGAGCTCGGGGCCGTCCCCGAGGTGAAGCAGGTGTTCTGCTTCGAGAACCGCGGCCAGCAGATCGGCGTCACCCTCCACCACCCGCACGGCCAGATCTACGCCTATCCCTACGTGCCGCAGCGGTCGGCCGCGATCCTCGCCCGGGCACGCGAGCACCACGCCGCCACCGGGCGGCTGCTCGGGGCGGACCTGCTCGAGGCCGAGCGCCGCGACGGGCGGCGGGTCGTCCTCAGCGGGCGGCACTGGACGGCCTACGTCCCGTATGCCGCGCGGTGGCCGGTGGAGGTGCACCTCGCCCCGCACCGTGATGTCCCCGACCTCCCCGCCCTCGACGACGACGAGCGCGACGAGCTCGCGGTGCTCTACCTCGACCTGCTGCAGCGGCTCGACCGCTACTACGTCAAGAAGGACGGACGCGACGTGCGACTGCCGTACATCGCCGGGTGGCACCAGGCCCCGGCGAAGGAGGGCCGGGACGTCTCGCGCCTGCACCTGCAGGTCATGTCGGTGCTGCGCTCGCCCAGCAAGCTGAAGTACCTCGCCGGGTCGGAGTCGGGAGTCGGCGGCTGGGTCAACGACGTGTCCCCCGAGGACATCGCCGCCCGCCTGCGCGAGGTGGGTGCATGAGCACCGAGTCGTCCTCCGCGGTCTTCCGCGACGCCTTCGCCGCCGAGCCCGAGGGCGTCTGGTCGGCGCCCGGACGGGTCAACCTCATCGGTGAGCACACCGACTACAACGGCGGCCTGTGCCTGCCGATCGGGCTGCCGCAACGGACGTTCGCGGCCGTGCGCCGTCGCGACGACGGGCTGCTGCGCATGGTGTCGGCCCAGGGCGGGGACGTCGTCGAGGTCGATCTCGACGACGTCGGACCGGGTCGACCCGAAGGGTGGGCGGCGTACGTCGCCGGGGTCCCGTGGGCGCTGCGCCGGGCGGGGCACGCGGTGTCAGGCCTCGACGTGGCCGTCGACGGCCGGGTGCCCCTGGGCGCCGGCCTGTCGAGCTCGGCCGCACTCGAGTGCGCCGTGGCCGCGGCTGCCTCCGACCTCTTCGGGCTCGGCCTGCTCTCGGGCACGGCAGGGCGCACTGCCCTGGCCGCCGCGTGCGTCGACGCCGAGAACACCGTCGCGCAGGCACCCACCGGCGGCATGGACCAGTCCGCCGCGATGCTCGCCGAGCCCGGCCACGCCCTCCTGCTCGACTGCCGTGACCACCACACCGAGCAGGTGCCGTTCGACCTCGCCCGGGCCGGCCTGGCGCTGCTCGTCGTCGACACCCGGGCGGAGCACGCGCTGGTCGACGGCCAGTACGCCGAGCGGCGCGACAGCTGCGAGCAGGCCGCCCGCGAGCTCGGGGTCCCGACCCTGCGCGAGGTCGCGGTCGGGGACCTCGACGACGCGCTGGGCCAGCTCTCGTCTGACCTGCTGCGCCGCCGCACCCGTCACGTCGTCACCGAGATCGACCGCGTCGTCGAGGCGCGGGAGGCGCTGCGGCACGACGACTTCGAGCGGCTGGGAGCGCTGTTCCTGCAGAGCCACACCTCGATGCGCGACGACTTCGAGATCTCCGTCGACGAGCTCGACACGGTGGTGGAGACCGCGCTCGCAGCGGGGGCGCTCGGTGCGCGCATGACAGGCGGGGGGTTCGGCGGGTCGGCCATCGCCCTGGTGCGGGCCGACGCCGTGGACGAGACGATCGAGCGGGTGGAGGCGGCGTTCGCCGACAAGGGCTTCCGGGCCCCGCAGGCCTTCGCCGTGACGGCCTCGGGCGCTGCCGCGCGCGACTCCTAGACGGGCCTGCCCGGCCGGCCGTCCAGCCCGGCCGGGCAGTGCCACCTCGCACCTCGCACCTCGCGGCGCGGTCAGCCGAGGTCGTAGTCGACGACGACGGCGGCGTGGTCGGACCACCGCTGGTCGTATGCCGCGGCGCGGCCGGCCCGTGCGGCTGTCGCCCGCGCGGCGAGGGCACGGCTGGCCACCTGGTAGTCGATGCGCCACCCCGCGTCGTTGTCGAACGCCTTGCCGCGCCACGACCACCACGTGTACGGGCCCGGGCCCGGACCGTGGAGCCGGCGGTGGACGTCGACCCAGTCACCGTCCGCGAACCAGCGGTCGAGGTAGGCGCGCTCGTCGGCGAGGAAGCCGGACTTGGTGAGGTTGCCCTTCCAGTTCCTGAGGTCGTCCTCGCGGTGGGCGACGTTGAGGTCGCCGGTCACGACGGCCAGCGCCCCGGCGGCCGCCCACTGCGTGAGCCGCACGGTGACCGCGTCGAGGAACCGGTACTTCTCCTCCTGCCGGGGTGTGCCGGCCTCCCCCGTGTGCACGTACGTCGAGGCCAGGGTGACCGTCCCGGCCGGGGTGGCCACGTCGGCCTCGACCCAGCGCCCCGCCCCGTCGAAGTCGCGCGCGCCGACCGACGTCGCCACACGCAGCAGCGGGTCACGGCTGACGACGGCGACACCGGCGCGCCCCTTCGCCTCGGCCTCGGTGTGGGCGACGTGCCAGTCGCCGAACCCGCCGGCCTCCAGGGCCTGCGCGAGCTGCTCGTCCGAGGCCCGCACCTCCTGAAGGCAGAGCACGTCCGGCTGCTGCTCTGCCAGCCACTGCATGCCGCCGCGACGAGCGGCAGCGCGAACTCCGTTGACGTTGGCCGAGATCACACGCACCGGCCCATTCTCCGGGACCGGTCCGCCCTCCCCGCACTAGGGTGCAGCCATGGCCGACGACGCCCAGCACCCGCCCACCTCCACGCCCGCCGAGACCGCCAGGGCGGAGGGCTCCTCGACGACGACCACCACCGACACGACCACGGTGACGACGACACCTGCGCCGCCCAAGGACGACCTGGTCACCACGCGGCACACCCTCGCGGTGGGCCGGCGCCGCCTGCACTACACGTCCACCACCGGTCGGGTCGTGCTGCGGGAGGAGGTCTTCGAGGAGGACGTCTTCAAGGGGCTGCGGGCCAAGGCGGAGCTGAGCATCACGGCATACGTCGTGGACGCACCGGCAGGGACCAACCGGCCGGTGACGTTCGCCTTCAACGGCGGCCCCGGCTCGAGCTCCATGTGGCTGCACCTCGGCCTGCTGGGCCCGCGCCGCGTCGACTCCGGTGACGCGGGCGCCCTGACGCCGCCGCCGTACGGCCTGCTGGACAACCCGCAGTCGCTGCTGGCCGTCTCCGACCTCGTCTTCATCGACCCGGTGTCGACCGGCTTCTCCCGCGCCGTGCAGGGCGGGAAGGCCAAGGACTACCACGGCTTCACCGGTGACATCGAGAGCGTCGGCGAGCTGATCCGCATGTGGACCAGTCGCGAGAACCGTTGGCTGTCACCGAAGTTCGTCGCCGGAGAGTCCTACGGCACCGTGCGGGCGGCTGCGCTGGCCGAGCACCTGCAGAGCGCCCACGGGCTCTACCTCAACGGCATCATGCTGATCAGCTCGGTCCTCGACCTCGACACCGTGGAGTTCGACTACCGCAACGACCGGGCGTACGTCGACTACCTGCCGACGTATGCCGCGACGGCCCACCACCACGGCAAGCACGGCCGCAAGGCGCTGCGCACGGTGCTCGCCGAGGCCGAGGAGTATGCCGCGCGCGACTACCCGTGGGCCCTCGCCCGCGGGTCACGGCTCACCTCGGCCGAGCGCGCCGAGCACGTGCGCCGGATCGCGGCGCTCACCGGCCTGTCGGAGGAGTACGTCGACCGGGCCGACCTGCGCGTCGAGCACGTCCACTTCCTCACCGAGCTGCTGCGCGACCGGGGACTGGCCGTCGGCCGCCTCGACACCCGGTTCACCGGTCCCCTCCACCACGGCAACGCCGCGACGTGGGACGCCGACCCGTCGATGGACGCGATCCTCGGGTCGTACTCGGCGGCCCTCAACCACTACCTGCGCCAGGAGCTCGGCTACGGGCAGGACCTGGCCTACACGGCCAGCTCGTCGCGGGCGTACAAGGAGTGGTCGTTCAAGGAGTTCGAGGGCAAGCCGGTCGACGTGAGCGCCAAGCTGTCGCGGGCGATGCGGGCCAACCCCCACCTGCAGGTGCACGTGTCCTACGGGTACCACGACGCCGCGACGCCGTACTGGGCCGCCGAGGACGCCGTCGCGCACCTGGACCTGACGCCGCAGCTGCGGGCCAACATCGAGCACGCCTACTACGAGGCGGGCCACATGATGTACGTGCACGAGCCGAGCCGGCTGGCGCAGAGCGCCGACCTGGCCGCCTTCGTGACCCGGGCCAGCGCCCGCGAGGGATCCACCGGGCCCCGCTGACGCCACCGGGGGCACCCCCGGCCCGGTGCGCGGACTCCTAGGCCGACTTCGCGACGACCTGCTGCGCGACCGCGCCGGGGCCGGCCGTGGGGAGCACCAGCTGGTCCGGCTCGAGGGGCGCCAGCGCCACGGGCGCGACGGAACGGCCGCGGCCGTAGTAGTCGCCGTAGTGGCCGCTGTCCGTGGACCGTGGGGCGACCCGGTTGAGGACGACACCGAGGGTGCGTCCCTGCACGGCGTCGAGGTTGCCCAGGGCCGCGCCCAGCTGGCTGTCCAGCGTCTGCCCGGCGGCGACCACCACGAGGGCGCCGTCCGCCGAGGCCGTGAGGACCGCGGCGTCGGTGACGGGGAGGAGGGGCGGGGCGTCGACGATCACGGTGTAGCCCCGGTCGGCCAGGCCGCGCAGCAGCCGCCCCATCGCCTTGGACCCCAGCAGCTCGCTCGGGTTGGGCGGGGTGCCGCCGGCGGCCAGGACCGTGAGGTTCGGCAGCGAGGCGACGCCCTGGGCCACGTCGGCGAACCGGACCCGGCCGATGAGGACGTCGGTGAGGCCCGCGCCCTCGACGAGGCCGAACGACTCCGCCACCACCGGCCGGCGCAGGTCGCCGTCGATCAGCACGACCCGCCGGTCGGACAGCGACAGGGCGGCGGCCAGGTTGGCGGCGACGCTGGACTTGCCGTCGCCGGGCAGCGGGCTGGTCACCACGATGATCCGGGGTGGGTCGTCGACGTCCATGAACTGCAGGTTGGTGCGCAGCTTGAGGAACGCCTCCGCCGCGTGGGCGGGGTCGTCGCGCTCGGCGCCCACGACCAGCGGCACGAGGTCGCCGTCCCGGCGGACCATCGCCGGGCTCCGCGGGATGGTGGCGGCGACCGTCACGCCGAACATGCGCTGGACGTCCTCCGCCCGGCGCACCTTGCGGTCGAGCTGGCTGCGCAGCACGGCATACCCCAGGCCCAGCAGGAGCCCGGCGGCGAAACCCATCCCGACGTTGCGGGTGAGGTTGGGCGAGATCGGGGCGGTGGGCAGCGACGCGGACTCGACGGGCTCGAGCCGCAGGGCCTGCAGCGACGTGCCGGCCGGGTCCTCGACCTTGCGCACCTGGTCGCTGAGGGCGCGGACCCAGGCGTCGGCGAGGTGCTGGGCCGCCAGCGGCGACGTGGCACGCGCGCTGATCTTGATGAGGACCGTGTCGGTCGGCTGCGTGACGCTGACCTGGCCGATGAGGGCGGCGGGCGACGCCGTGAGGTGGAGGTCGTCGATGACCGCCTGCGCGGTCGCGCGGGAGGTCGCGAGGTCGACGTAGGACGCGGCGCGCGACTTGGCCAGGCTGTCGCCGACCGAGGCCTCACCGGTGGTCGTCGCGGACCCGGCGGAGACGAACCCGCTCGCGTCGGCCTGGTACACCTTCGGCGTGGCGAGGCTGAGGCCGGCCGCCGCGCCGATGCCCAGCAGGACCAGCAGCGCGACCCCGCGCCAGTAGGCCCGGACCACGCGCAGGTAGTCGGTCAGCTCCATGCGATCTCCCCCTTCGTGCGAAACCGTCCTCTACCCTGCGAGCTGTGACCGACGACCGGGGTGCGGCGCTGCGCACCGCCGTGTCGGCCATGGGCGTCGTGGTGGGCATCGAGGTGACCGGCGCCCGCGCCGGTGAGGTGCTGGCCCGGCTCCCGCGGCTCTGGGAGCACTGCCGCGCCGCCGGCGACGCGCTGCCCGAGGCGACGGTGCCGGTCCACTTCGACGGTCCGACCGTGCCCCCGGACGTCGAGGCGCACGGCCCCGTCCGCCACCGCACCGAGCCCGTCACCGCGGCCGACCTCGAGGACCTCCTGCAGCTGCTGACCCAGCGCGTCACCGTGGCGGCCATCGACGCGCTGGCCGGTCGCCACCTCATGCTCCACGCCGCCTGCCTCGCCGACCCGGCGAGCGGCCGCGCGGCCGTCTTCGTCGCGCCGGGCGGCACCGGCAAGACGACCCTGGTGCGGACCCTCGGCCGTGGCCGCTGGTACGTCACGGACGAGACCGCGGTCGTCCGGGCCGACGGGAGCATCGAGCCGTACCCGAAGCCGCTGTCCGTGCGTCGCGCCCCGGGCAGCCTCTTCAAGGACGAGACCGCCCCGAGCGCCGCCGGCCTGCAGGCACCGACGGGCCCGGTCCGGGCGGCCGCCCTGGCGGTCCTGCGCCGCGACGACGCGCACGTCGGCGCCCCGGCCGTGACGACGCTCGGCACGCTCGACGCGGTCGTGGAGCTCACGCACCACGCGTCGCACCTGCCGTCGCTCGAACGGCCCCTCCAGCGCGTCGCCGCGCTGGTCGAGTCCCTCGGTGGAGTGCATGTGGTGACCTATCGGGAGTCCGCGGATCTCGCGGAGCTGGTGGACGGCTGGCTGGCGGTGCCCCGGTGAGGGCTCGCCGGCTGCCGGTCGCGGACCGGGTGGACCGCGACGGGGAGTCCGTGGTGCTCGTGGGCCGCGAGGTGGTTCGCCTCTCGGCCCTGGCCACGACGCTGCTCGACGCCTGCCCGGACTGGACCGAGGAGGAGCGGCTCGTGGCGGTGCTGGTGGAGCGGTTCGGTGCGCCGCCCGGGGGCGACGACCCTGCTGTCCTGGTCGCCCGTGCCCTCGACACGCTCACCGGGCACGGGCTGGTGGAACGTGCCTGACGGCCTGTGGCGGCGCTGCGCCGAGGTCGCGGTCGTGGACCGCGGGTCCCGGGTCGTCGTGCTCCCGCTCGCAGACCCTGCGACCGGCCGCCCGATGGTGCTGGAGGGGCCGGCAGCTTCCGTCTGGCACGCCCTGGCGGAGCCGGGGACGAGCCGGGAGGTCGCGAGCCGGGTGGCCGAGGCGGTGGGTGTCCCCGCCGCCGAGGTGGAGGCCGATGTCGCCGGCTTCCTCCTGCGGCTGGCGGCCGTCCGTGTCGTCGAGCCCCCGCCCGACGACACGGACGCCACCCCCACCACCACGAGCCCCTAGACGATGGTGACGGTCACGGAGGCCGGCACGCCGTTCACCGTGTAGCTGACCGTGACGGGCATGCTCGAGTTCTGTGTCCGCAGGATGATGAACACGGCGTCCGTGTGGGTCGGGTCGACCGTTGCCGGCGGCGTGGGGATCGACGACGTCCAGGGGCCTCCCGCCGAGATCGCGGTGATCACGACCGCGTTGCTGCCCTGCACCCCCGCGAAGGACAGCGTGAACGTCACCTCACGGTTGCCGTTGACCGTGGTGCCCTTCTTGGCGGTGATGCCGCCGAAGAGGGCCGACCGCTGGTCCAGCGGCGTCTGCGACCCCTGGGCCGCCGGCGCGGCGACGGCCGCGAGGACGACGGGGACGGACCACGCCGCCCCCAGGTTGACGGTCCGTCTGCTGACCAGACCGTAGTCGGCGGCGCCCACCCTGCTGGGTCGCTCGTCCATGCTCCACCCCTTGTCCGGGGCCCCCGCAGGCCCCTCTCGTGTGGACCCATCGTGGCGGCTTAGTCAAAGAAATGCCTCGCTTTGGTAAAGAAAAGGTAAGGACGACTGTCCGGTTCGCCCGGGTTGGGTCTCATTCATCCGACGTATGCGGCGACCCGCCCCTCATCCGTTCGGCCGAGGGGCGCCGTGGGGGTGTGCGACGCGCGCCGGTGCGGGACAGTGGTCCCGACCGGGCCCACGGGGCCCGCCGTACCGGGAGGGACCCCCATGCGCATCCCCGCACTGCGCTCACGCCTGGCCGCCGAGGTCCTGGGCACGTTCTGGCTCGTCTTCGGTGGCTGCGGCAGCGCGGTCTTCGCGGCGAAGTTCCTGGCCCCGAACGTCGTCGCCGGCCAGAGCGTCCAGCTCGGCATCGGGTTCCTCGGCGTCGCCCTGGCCTTCGGGCTCACCGTGACGACGATGGCGTATGCCGTGGGCCACGTGTCCGGCGCGCACTTCAACCCCGCGGTCACGCTCGGCGTCGCGGTGGCCCGGCGGTTCCCCTGGCGGGACGTCCCGGCATACGTCGTGGCGCAGCTGGTCGGGGGCCTGCTGGCCGGGCTCGCCCTGTGGGGCATCGCCCGGGGGGTCCCCGGGTTCAGCGCGACCGGCCACCTGGCCGCCAACGGCTACGGCGACCACTCCCCCGGCGGCTACACGCTCGTGGCGGTGCTGTGCGCGGAGGCGATCCTCACGGCGTTCTTCCTCTACGTCATCCTCGGCGTGACCGACGAGCGGGCGCCGGTGGGGTTCGCGCCCCTCGCGATCGGGCTGGCGCTGACGCTCATCCACCTCATCTCGATCCCGATCAGCAACACCTCGGTCAACCCGGCCCGGTCGACCGCGGTCGCGTTCTTCAACGGGGACGGGGCGCCGGGCCAGCTGTGGGCGTTCTGGGTGGCGCCGCTGCTCGGGGCTGCCATCGCGGGCGCCACGTACCACCTCGTCACCGGCATCGACCGGCGCGACGAGGACATCACCGGAGTCGTCGACCCCGAGGACCTCACGCCCGTCGCCTGAGGCGCCGCGACCCCGGCTCCGGGTTCCCCGGGACCTGTCACTCCGGTAGGATTTGTCTTGACATCAAGATAATCGGCACGACCCAGCGAACGACCACACAGCGAGGAGCGTCCACGCGCACCATGGCCACGATCATCTACACCCTCACCGACGAGGCGCCGATGCTGGCGACCTACTCGTTCCTCCCCGTCATCGAGGCCTTCGCCGGCACCGCCGGGGTCGACGTCGAGACCCGTGACATCTCCCTCGCCGGGCGGATCATCGCCGCCTTCGACGACCAGCTGCCGCCGGAGCAGCGCATCGGGGACGCCCTGGCCGAGCTCGGCCAGCTCGCCACCACCCCCGAGGCGAACATCATCAAGCTCCCCAACATCTCCGCCTCGGTGCCGCAGCTCAAGGCCGCCATCGCCGAGCTGCAGGCGCAGGGCTACGACCTCCCGGCATACCCCGACGAGCCGCGGACGGACGCCGAGAAGGACGCCCGCGCGCGCTACGACAGCGTCAAGGGCAGCGCCGTGAACCCCGTTCTCCGCGAAGGCAACTCGGACCGCCGCGCTCCGGAGTCGGTCAAGAACTACGCCCGCAAGCACCCGCACTCGATGGGCGCCTGGTCGCCGGACTCCAGGACCAACGTCGCCACCATGGGCCGGGACGACTTCCGCTCCAACGAGCAGTCCGTCGTGATGCCCGCCGCCGACACGCTCACCATCCGGCTCGTCACCGACGGCGGCACCACGGTCCTCAAGGACGGGCTCAAGGTGCTCGAGGGCGAGGTCGTCGACGCGACGGTCATGCGCGCCGCCGCGCTCGACGCGTTCCTGCGCGACCAGGTGGCGCGGGCCAAGGCCGAGGGCGTGCTGTTCTCGGTGCACCTCAAGGCCACGATGATGAAGGTCTCTGACCCGATCGTCTTCGGGCACGTCGTGCGCGCCTTCTTCGCCGACGTGTATGCCGAGCACGGCGACGCGCTGCTCGCGGCCGGCCTCGACGGCAGCGCCGGCCTCGGCGCGGTCCTCGCCGGGCTCGACACGCTGCCGAACGGCGCCGAGATCAAGGCTGCCTTCGACCGCGCCCTGGCCGACGGCCCGGAGCTCGCGATGGTGAACTCCGACAAGGGGATCACGAACCTGCACGTCCCGAGCGACGTCATCGTCGACGCCTCGATGCCGGCGATGATCCGCACGTCGGGCCACATGTGGGGCCCGGACGGCCAGGAGCACGACACGCTCGCCGTCATCCCCGACTCGTCCTACGCGGGCGTCTACCAGGCCGTGATCGAGGACTGCCGCGCCCACGGCGCCTTCGACCCGACCACCATGGGCTCGGTGCCCAACGTGGGCCTCATGGCGCAGAAGGCCGAGGAGTACGGCAGCCACGACAAGACGTTCGAGATCGCCGAGGCGGGCCGCGTCGAGGTGGTCGACGCGGCCGGCGACGTGCTCATGGCGCACGACGTGCAGCCGGGCGACATCTGGCGCGCCTGCCAGACCAAGGACGCCCCGATCCGCGACTGGGTCAAGCTGGCCGTGACGCGCGCCCGCGCCTCGCAGACGCCGGCGGTGTTCTGGCTGGACGAGACCCGCGCGCACGACGCCAACCTCATCGCCAAGGTCAGGGCGTACCTGCCCGAGCACGACACCGAGGGCCTGGACATCTCGATCCTGTCCCCCGTCGAGGCTGCGACCCTGTCGGTGCAGCGGATCCGCAAGGGCGAGGACACCATCTCGGTGACCGGCAACGTCCTGCGCGACTACAACACCGACCTCTTCCCGATCCTCGAGCTCGGCACCTCGGCCAAGATGCTCTCGGTCGTCCCGCTCATGAACGGCGGTGGCCTCTTCGAGACCGGCGCCGGCGGCTCGGCCCCCAAGCACGTGCAGCAGCTCGTGGCCGAGGACTACCTGCGCTGGGACAGCCTCGGCGAGTTCCTCGCCCTGGCCGAGTCCTTCCGCCACGAGGCCACCACGACCGGCAACGCCCGGGCGCAGGTGCTCGCCGACACCCTCGACCGCGCGACCGGGACCCTGCTCGAGGAGAACAAGTCGCCGGCCCGCAAGGTCGGCCAGATCGACAACCGCGGCAGCCACTTCTACCTTGCGCTCTACTGGGCGCAGGAGCTGGCGAGGCAGACCGAGGACGCCGCGCTGGCCGAGGCGTTCGGCCCGGTCGCCGAGGCCCTGACCTCGAACGAGCAGAAGATCAACGACGAGCTGCTCGCCGTGCAGGGCCACCCGGCCGACATCGGCGGGTACTACCGGCCGGACCCGGCCAAGGCGTCCGCGGTGATGCGCCCGTCCGCGACGTTCAACGCGGTGCTCGCCGAGCTGCGCTGACCGAGCAGGTGGGCCCGGCCCGCCGCACCTCGTGACCTTCGGGGGTGCAGGAGTGACGAACCGTCACCCCTGCACCCCCGAAGCCGTGACGGGAGCCGTGTGCCGGGTCGCGGCTCAGGGGGCCGAGGCGCCGCGGCGGCGCTCCTGCTCCACGAGGTCGTCGAGGTCGGCCAGCCGGTGCCGCTGCTGCAGCGGCCTCGCCATCCGCAGGTTGCCCTCGAGCCGGTCGGCGGTCCGGTCGAGGAACGCCCAGTACCCGGCCGTGAACGGGCAGGCGTGCTCCCCGACGCGGACCTTCGGGTCGTACCGGCATCCACCGCAGTAGTCGGACATGCGGTTCACGTAGGCGCCGCCGGAGACGTACGGCTTGGTCGCCATCGCGCCGCCGTCGGCGTGCTGGCTCATGCCGACGACGTTGGCCGGCATGACCCAGTCGTACCCGTCGACGAACCGCGTCTGGAACCACTCGGTCAGGGCGTCGGGGTCGTAGCCACGTTGCGCCGCCCAGTTCCCGAGGACCATCAGCCGCGGGATGTGGTGGACCCAGCCGCGGTCGCGCACGCCCTCGAGGACGTCCCGCAGGCAGGAGGCCTCGACCGCGTCGGCGTCGAGCTCGTCGAACCAGGTCGGCAGGGACCGGCGGGCCGCGAGCGCGTTGCGCCGGCGGTAGGTCGGGCCGAAGTGCCAGTAGAGGTGCCACACGTACTCGCGCCACCCGACCACCTGTCGCACGAACCCCTCCACCGAGGCCAGCGGGGCGCTCCCGTCGTGGTGTGCCGCGACCGCCCGCTCAGCCACCTCGACCGGGTCGAGCAGCCCCAGGTTCATCGGCACCGACAGCAGGCTGTGCGCCATCGCCCAGTCGCCCCTGAGCATGGCGTCCTCGTGCGGCCCGAACGCGGGGAGCCGCTCGGTGATGAACCGCTCGAGGGCCGCCAGTGCCTCTCGCCGGGTCACTGCGAACAGGCGCGGCCCGTCCCGACCGACCGTCCGCAGCCCGTCCTCGCGCTCCCACCGGTCGAGGTCGTCGCGGACCTGCGCGTCGATCTCGTCCTCGCGGGGCTTGTAGGGCGCGGGCACGTCCAGCCGCTCGGCCCCCTTCGGCGGGGGCTCGCGGTTCTCCGCGTCGTAGGACCACGACCCGCCCACCGGGCCGTCACCGTCGAGCAGCAGCCCGAGCCGGCGCCTCTGGAACCGGTAGAAGTCGTCCATCCGCAGCTGGCGCCGGCCGTCGGCCCAGGCCCGGAACTCGGTGCGCGGCAACGAGAACCCGGGCGTCGGGTCGACGCCCTCGACCGTGCCGGTCTCCACCTGCCGGTGCACGAACCGCTCCGCCGACCGCGACGTCGGCTCGTAGACGCGCACGGGCTCCCCCACCTCGGCGAGCGCCTCGGCATACGTCGACGTGCGCAGGAGCACCGCGGAGTCGCCGAGCTCGGCCGCACGGTGGCGCAGGGCCGACAGGACGAGGTGCAGCTTCTGGCGGTGGTAGGTACGGCGCCCGAGCGCAGCACGGCTCTCGACGAGGAGCACCCCGTCGCGGCCGACGTCGAAGTGCGGACCGAGCTGGTCGGCGAACAGCCAGCGCCGCGTCATCATGCAGTCCCGCCCCTCGTCGTCCTCACCGGGCAAGTCTGGGCGACGGCGGCCGACCCGGCACGTCCGCACGCGGCCCCGCACCTCCGCGCTCTCTCTCACGCGAGCGCGACGAGCGGGTGCGCGCGACGCGAGCGCGGCCGCGCGCCAGGCCCTAGCGTGGGCGCGGTGGACCTCCCCGACCCGACCGGCCTGCTGAGCGGCACCCACACCGGCACGGCCGAGGTCCCGGTGGGACGGCTGTGGCGGGTCGTGACCTCGGTCGGCGGCGACACCGGGTGGTTCACCCCCGAGGTCGTGTGGGCAGCACGCTGCGGCGTCGACCGCCTCCTCGGCGGACCGGGGCGGCGCCGGGAGCGGCCCGACCGGCCGCCGAGGGCGGGCGACCTGCTCGACTTCTGGCGGGTCGAGGAGGTCGTGGCCACGGGCTCGCACCGTCGCCTCGTCCTGCGCCCGCTGACGAAGCTGCCGGGGACGATGCGGCTGACGCTCGAGGTCGACCGCGAGGCACCCGCGCGAAGCCGGCTCACCGTGCGGCACGTGTTCACGCCGTCCGGTCCGGCGGGGACCGTCTACGGCCTGACCACCGCCGCGGGCGACCAGGCGCTGTACGCGTGGATGCGCACCGCCATGTTGCGGGCCGCCGAGGCGCGCGACCCGGGCTGACACCCGCGTCTCGCGGTGGGTCCGCGTCCGGCTTGTGGCCAGCCTAGGGGGCGACGCCGTCCGTCACGGCGGGCGGCCGCGCACCGCCCAGGTCGAGCTTGTAGCCCTCGTGCGAGCCGACAAAGCCGAGCCGCTCGTAGAACCGGTGGGCGTCGGTGCGCGACTTGTTGGTCGTGAGCTGCACCATCCGGCACCCACGCCGCCTGCTCTCCTGCGCGACCCACTCCATGAGCTGGCCCCCGAGACCGCTGCCGCGCCGGTCGGCCGCGACGCGCACGCCCTCGACCTGCGCGCGCCAGGCGCCGCCGTGCGAGATGCCCGGGATGAAGGTCAGCTGCAGCGTCCCGACCACGTCGCCACCGTCGTCGAGGACGACCAGGAGCTGGTTGGGGTCGGCATCGATCGCCGCGAGCCCGCGCCGGTATGCCGTGAGGTCGCTCTCGTCCTCGCGGCTCACCCCGAGCCGGTCGTCGGCGAGCAGGTGGACGATGTCAGGCAGGTCGGCCTCGTACGCCCTGCGCACGAGGACCTCGCGGTCCCCGTCCCGGAGGGTGGCGAGGGTCTCGTCGCGGGCCGGCCGGCCGGCATACCCGTCCTGGGCGTCGTCGGAGCCGCGGTCGGCGTACACGTGGTCGATGGAGGCGTCGCCGGTGAGGAACCAGACCCGGCCGTCGTGCGCGAGCGCGCGGTCGAGCCTGACGCGCGAGCGCTCCATCATCGGGGGCAGGGAGTCCGGCGCGAACCAGCCCACCTCGAGCGACTCGTCGTCGTTGACGCGGGCCTCCCCGGAGACGTGCGTGGCGAGGAAGCACAGGTCGAGGTACTGCGCGCGGTCGCCGTTCGGGTACTCGATCGGCGGGAGGGTCCAGACACCGGTGAGGGTGTCGACGGTCGCGACGACGCCGGTCTCCTCCTCGATCTCGCGGCGCAGGCCCTCGGCGGGCTGCTCGCCCGGCTCGAGGATGCCGCTGACCAGCGCCCACTGCCCGTTGTCGGCACGACGGACCAGGAGCACCTCGCCGCGGTCGTTGCGGACGACGGCGCTGACACCGCTGAGCCACAGCAGGTCGGTGCCGACCCGTTCGCGCAGGGCCACGACGAACTCGGGGACGGGCATGGACCGACCCTAGCCACCCGGCATCCGCCGGACCCGGCCGGCCGCTCCCCGCGCGCGCAGGACGCGGCAACCACCCGGTCGGCGTGCGCGGCCGTCCTGCTAGCGTCGGCCGCAGACACCCCACCAGCGACGCGAAGGGTCCCCACCGTGAGCACTACCCCCGTCAAGGTCGCCGTCACCGGCGCGGCCGGCCAGATCGGCTACAGCCTCCTGTTCCGCATCGCGAGCGGCTCGCTCTTCGGCCCGGACACCCCGGTCGAGCTGCGCCTGCTCGAGATCACCCCCGCGCTCAAGGCGCTCGAGGGTGTCGTCATGGAGCTCGACGACTGCGCGTTCCCGACGCTGGCCAAGGTCGAGATCGGCGACGACGCGGAGAAGATCTTCGACGGCGTCAACCACGCCCTGCTCGTCGGTGCCCGCCCGCGCGGCCCGGGCATGGAGCGCGGTGACCTGCTCGAGGCGAACGGCGGCATCTTCGCCCCGCAGGGCAAGGCCCTCAACAAGGTCGCGGCCGACGACATCCACGTCACCGTCACCGGCAACCCGGCCAACACCAACGCGCTCATCGCCATGAGCAACGCCCCCGACATCCCCCGCGAGCGCTTCTCCGCGCTGACCCGCCTCGACCACAACCGCGCGATCTCCCAGCTCGCGGCCAAGCTGCAGGTGCCGGTCACCGAGATCCGCAAGATGACGATCTGGGGCAACCACTCCGCCACGCAGTACCCCGACCTGTTCCACGCCGAGGTCTCCGGCAAGAACGCCGCCGAGGCCGTGAACGACCAGGACTGGCTGGAGAACACCTTCATCCCGACCGTCGCCAAGCGCGGCGCGGCGATCATCGAGGCCCGGGGCGCGTCGTCCGCGGCGTCGGCCGCCTCCGCCACCGTCGACCACGCCCGCGACTGGGCGCTCGGCACCCCCGAGGGTGACTGGGTGTCGATGTCGGTCTGCTCCGACGGCTCCTACGGCGTCCCGGAGGGCCTGATCTCCTCCTTCCCCGTGACCGTCAAGGACGGCCGGTGGGAGATCGTCCAGGGTCTGGAGATCGACGACTTCTCCCGGGCGAAGATCGACGCCTCGACGGCCGAGCTGGCCGACGAGCGTGAGGCCGTGAAGGGTCTCGGCCTCATCTGACGCCCCCCGGACGGGCCGGGGACGC